>NZ_JBMFMW010000071.1:0-6000 GCF_049970475.1 Desulfurococcus sp. | reverse complement strand
GAGGCGACCCTAAATGACCCTAAAAAGCACAGAACAGCCCTCTAGGGACAAACGGTGAATAAATACAGTTACAACTGGAAGCCTCGCTCTTTAAGACGGGGAGAAATGCTAGTTAATGGGAGTTATCATGGATATAGTGTTGAAGCCCATCGGATTCGTGAGGACGGGTACACCGGATGAAGAGGTCAAGAACGCCCTGGATAAAAACATTGTGAAGGGATTTATTGAGGTACTGCCGGAGTACGCTGAGGGCCTCAAGGGATTAGAGGGCTTCTCCCATATAATAATAGTGGCATATCTTCACAAAGTACCTGGTGAAGCCAGGAACACTTTGATTGTTAAGCCAAGGAGACTCCTGAGGTTAGGCTTCAAGCTAGAGGAGCTCCCGGAGCTTGGCGTGTTCGCTACTGATAGTCCCCACAGGCCTAATCCAATAGCGTTAACCATTGTGGAGGTGGAGAAGATAGAGAAGAACAGGATCTACGTCAGAGGCCTCGACCTCTTCGATGGTACTCCCGTACTCGATATAAAGCCCTATGATAAGAGCAGAGCGGTGCAGGGTTTCAAGGTACCTGAGTGGCTCAGGGTGCTTGAGGAGAGAATTAGGGAGAAAAACGGTATGGATTTGACGCCTTGAGGAGAGGTTTCTACTCGATTATCTTGAGGAGTGTTAAGAGAATATCCATGATGTCTCTAACGCTGACCATTCCAACAGGCTTATTATTTTTATCTACGACTGGCAGGTGCCTTACATTGAACTCCCTCATCTTCTCAAGGGCTTCAGTTATATGCGCATCAGGGCTTATGGTTAACGGATTCTCCTTCATGAATCTTGCCACCGGTATGTCCTGACCTATCTTACCTAGTGCAACAGCCGCCACTACATCCTTAGCTGTCACGATACCTGTTAGCAAGCCATCACTGTTGACCACTATGACACTTGAGGTATTGTTCTCGAACATTAGTTTGGCGGCTTTCTCCACGGACTCCGTCTCCTTTATCGTGATCGGTGGAGCTGACATGATATCGCTTACCCTTAAAGGCACACTTCTCTTACGCCTAAAGAGCGACACGTGTGCCACCTTTTCCCGATACATAATTACTTAAATAAAGCTTTATTTTTATAGCTCCCACCTAGATATTCTAGATAATAAGAGGAGATACCCTTGATAGAATTTCCCCGGGATTTCACGTTTGGAACAGCAACGGCTTCCCACCAGATTGAAGGAGACAACATGTATAATGACTGGTGGTATTGGGAGACAACTGGAAGGCTAAGAGTTAAATCAGGAAAGGCATGCAATCACTGGGAACTCTACCGTGAAGACATAGAGTTGATGAGTAGGCTCGGCTACGATGGATACAGGTTCTCCATAGAGTGGAGCAGGATATTCCCCCAGGAGAACTTGTTCGATGAGAGGGCTTTAAACAGGTACGTGGAGATCGTGGAGCTCCTAAGAAAGCACGGGATAACCCCAGTGGTCACACTACACCATTTCACGAGCCCCAAATGGTTTATTGATAAAGGGGGATGGCTTAGAGAGGAGAACATATCCTACTTCAGGAGGTATGTTGAAGCAGTTGTGGATAGTGTTAAAGGGGTGAACTACTGGGTTGTCTTCAACGAGCCAAATGTTTACATTCTCCAGGGCTACATAATGGGCGCGTGGCCCCCTGGCTACAAAAGTCTGAAGATAGCTGATAAGGCAGCAGTGAACATCGTGAAGGCTTATAAGGAGGCCTACGAGGTCCTCAAAGGAAGGGGGAAAGTAGGGGTAGCCCAGAACCTGATATCCTTCAAGCCGGCTAGTGATGGTAGACGGGATCTCAATGCATGCGAGAAAGCTAGGGAGGCATATAACCACGGGTTCCTGAAAGGGGTACTCCAGGGAGAATATGTTTCACTGAGAGGGATAAAGAGGATTGAGGAGAGCGATATGGACTTCATCGGCGTCAACTATTATAGTGGGTTCGTGGTTAAACACGTGTTCAACCCCTTGAAGATGTTCATGGATGTGAGGCCTCTTGACACAGGGTTGTGGACCACTATGGGGTACTGTATATACCCCAGGGGGATCTATGAGGTGACGAGAGAAGTCTATGATAGATACAGGAGGGATATCATTATCACGGAGAACGGTGTAGCCGTTAAAGATGATGAGTTAAGGATACTCTCGATTGTGAGGCACCTCCAATATGTCTACAAGGCTTTATCCGAGGGTATACCTATACACGGCTACTATTACTGGAGCTTCATGGATAACTATGAATGGGATAAGGGCTTCGAGCAGAGGTTCGGCTTGTTCGAGGTAGACTACTCGACGTTCGAGAGGAAGCCGAGGAGAAGCGCGTATGTCTATAGCGAGATAGCAAGAACTAAGAGGATAAGCGATGAGCTACTGGAGAAGTATGGTGAAAAACAGAGTTAACCAAGACTACTTCTTCCCAGCTAGAAATTCCTTCGCTACATTATATGCTTTCAAGGCATACATGAGGGCGGGCCCGCCGCCCATGCATACAGCTACCTTTATCACGTCGAGTATTTCATCCATTGTTGCGCCGGCATTCACCACTGCATTAGTGTGCCATATTATGCAGGGTTCGCACCTCACAGCGATAGCTATACCCAGGCTGATCAATTCTTTGGTTTTCGTATCAAGGGTCTTTGCCGATTCAGCTTCATGCATGTACTTCAGGAACTCCTGGAGCTCGGGTGTTCTAGAGGAGAGTTCGTTTAATATGGAGACTATTTTCTCAAGTTCAGCCTTATAAGACATGTAGTCCACCATATTTTTATTATCAGTATTCACATATATAATATATTCACATATATAATATTTTCTTAATATATCTATTTAATGGTAAACTAATACATCCCTATAGAGGGTACACCGTTTCTCCTGATCCTGGTAAACACGTAGTGATTGACGGCCAACGCTGTAATCAAGTATGCTAGAGCATAGGGTAGACCATAGAGGATAAGCTTATCAGTAGGCATTACTACTGGCGCTTTAAGGAGGACGTGTCTGAGTAGCTCGGCTGGATACGAGTATGGCGTTGCCAATGCCACTATCTGTACCAGTCGGGGCATTGAAGCAAGGGGTGTTAACCCGCCACTGGCTATAGGTATTATCCAGGAGAGGAGCTCGACTATTATATTACTGGTTCCAGACGCAAGGATAGATGCCCCCAGTAGCAGACTATGTGCCGCCAGCACGGTTAGTATCATTGCAAGCACGGTGAAAAATAGGAGTGGATCGGAGACGCTGAGGTATGGGGGAGCGTAGAGTAGTGTTAGTAATAAATAGATCTCCCCGAACTCTATCACAAGCCACATCAAGCTAACTGGGAGGAGCCCAATAAAGTACAAGTACAAGCTTCTACCAGCTACGATAGCCTGCTCCAGGACACCGCTTCTAAGCATCCACCTTAAGTGACTACTCCAATCCCATGTAGCAGTCATATAGGAGGAGAACACTAGCATAGACACCAGCGTATAGCCCGCTGTAACCTGCTTATCTAGGCTGCTCGGCGAGAACAATACTATAGGTCCTATGAAGAGGAATCCCCAGAGAGTGAAGCCTATCAGGCTTATCCAGAAACCATGCTCTCTCAGCATCTCCGCCTTAAAGTAGGCTGTGAGCGTCTGTGTGATCACTTCCTTCACTCCGTCTTCACCCCTGCTGTACGGAGCTTGCCCTCCCATTTAACAATGCTTCTAACACCTATAGGCAGGTAGATCAATGTGAGAGCTGTTGCAAGCCCTATAAGCATCCAGGAGTAGGAGTCGAGCTCAAGACTGGTCAGGAGCCTCTGCACAGCCTCAATAATACTGCTCGATGGGATCAGGTAGGTTATTAAACGGGCTACCCAGGGCATCATGTACCTGGGATAGTAGACTCCCAGCAGTATCATTATGAGGGGCCTCACAATGTTGAGTACTCTCCAGTTCTCACCTGTGGATCTATACAGTAACCCCATTATTAGCAGGGAGACCGGTATAAAGGATAGGGATGCCGCTATAGTCATGGCTATTATAGCGAGGCTCTCGACGAGCCCGGAGACACCGTGGAGGAGTATGAATACTGGTACAATACTGGTTGAGCCCAGGAGCACCACTAGTGTTAAACGGGGCAGTGGGATCGCTACGTACCTGTATACTCTTTTAACAGGTGATAAGAGCACATAGGGTAGCGTGCCCATCCAATGGTCGAAGTCCGGGCGCCATAGCAGGTCATCGCTTACAGCCATGATGCTCAGCATCATATAGCTACCAGAGATATAGAAGAGGAGGGGGTCTGCACCGGTTTTCTCAGTGAAAGTATTTAATCCTCCTAATCCATAGCCTATGCCCAGTATGAACACTGTAAGCATGTATGGGTATGTAAGGAGAGATATAAATGCGCTCTTCCTCCTTATGATGTCGCCGTATACAAACATGTATTCGGCCCTAATGATCTCAAGTAGTTCCCTCATGCCCCACACCACTTGTAAAGTATATGAAGACGTCTTCAAGAGTTGGCTCCTCGATCCTCAAGGTGTATACTTCCACACCTCTCGTAACCAGCTCCCTTAATAATATACCTGCAACCTCCTCAGGCGATCTTGTGAGGAGCCTCACCGTGAGCCCCTCCTCACTCTCCTCAACGGAAACCTTCTCAACCTCTAATCCCTCAATCGTCCTCGAGACAATCATCTTGTCTCCTCTGACATGGGCTACAATAGTTCTCTTCCCAGCCACTTTCTCCTTGAGCTTCCCCGGTGTCCCCTCAGCAATGATCCTGCCTTTATCTATCAAAAGTATTTTGTCACAGACCAGCTCGGCCTCGAACATGTTGTGGGTTGTGTAGAGTATTGTCTTACCGTTACCAGCCATCTCCCTAACTAGGCTCCTTATCTTCCTGGCTGATGGAGGATCTAATCCAAGAGTTGGCTCGTCGAGTATAAGCACCGGTGGATCCCTTAACAGGGCCCTCGCCAATCCAAGCCTAGCCTTCATCCCGAGACTGTACTCCTCGAAGAGCCTATCAGATGCTCCGAGCTTATCCAGCTCGAGGAGCCTCAGCAACTCCTCGACACGCTTCTCAGCCTCGGAACTGGAGAGCCCGTATAGCGCGGCAAAGTACCTCAGGTTCTCCCTCCCAGTTAACTTAGCATAGAATCCCTTCTCCACACTAAACACTACACCTATACCCCTCCTCACATCATCAACATCCTTGACCACATGGAATCCGTTAATCCATGCATCCCCTTCATCAGGTATGAGGAGTGTTGCAAGTATCTTCACAGTAGTCGTCTTACCAGCGCCATTAGGACCCAGGAGTCCGACAACCTCCCCCCTCCTCACCTTAAAGCTCACTCCTCTAAGCGCCTCAATAACCTGGGGAGTGGACTTGAAGAGTCCCTTCCTCTGTCTCGTCACATATCTCTTGACAAGTCCTTCAGCAACTATACTGTAGTCACGCAAGTCTCGAATCCTCCGAAACCACTATAACCATTAGAATCATGCACCAGCCATGACATCTTTTAATGTTGGAATTCATAATTAAATAATACTGGTAAAACTGTTCCATATAAGGTGGTTTTATGCATGTTTGGGAAACTATGGTTTGGAATCGTATTACTAATCTAAACATAATAGTTTAATTAATTAAACTATACAGTCACCTGATATAAACCTCTTTACTACTTGATTAAAATATTTGCATTAATCAATTAAATATACTCCACCCAATGAAGCCACGGAGCTTCGCAGATCGGGTTACTATATAATTCCTTAAGCTTTATCCATTATATTATTCGATGTGCTTACAGGAGGGGGGTTCAGGCCTTATATAGGTTTATATATAAACTGGTGTCGTACCATCATCCCTGTCCCCCTGCATCCCGCATGGGTTTGCATCCGGCTTGGGACGTTCAGGGTGATCCCGCTGTTAAGGATGAAGCCGGACAGAGCGGGGGAATAAGAAATAAGGGGGTGAAGCAGGCAATTACAGGTAT
>NZ_JBMFMW010000070.1:0-6105 GCF_049970475.1 Desulfurococcus sp. | reverse complement strand
GTTGCATACCTGCTCACAGAACCCGCATCCAATACACTTCTTCTCGTCTACTACCGGTGGCTGGGCCCACACTCTTCTAGGCTCCGGCTTTAAATACTTCAATGCCAAGCCCTTTACATCAAGGATACTTGTATATCCGTGTCTATCGAGCCATTCATTCACCTCCCTAATTATTCTAGCGAATGCCTGTGGGCCCTCAATCAACGCCGCTGTACATATCTGTACTGCTGAAGCACCAGCCATGAAGTACTCTATGACATCCACACCCCTACTAATCCCTCCAACACCTATCACAGGTAGCTTTGTATTCAAAGCCACCTGTGAGACAACTGCCAATGCGAGTGGCTTAAGGGCTGGGCCGCTCATCCATCCATAGCCGTATGGACCACCAACGATCGGTAAGCCGGTCTCAACATCTATGTGTAGGGCTGGGCCAATAGTATTCGTAGCAACGATCCCATCAACGCCCACTTTCTCAAGTTCCTTCACTAGTTCGGGAATGTTGGGGGTGAAGGGACTTAGTTTCGGAAATATTGGTATGTCAACGCTCTCCCTGAGGGCTTTGGCAGCCTCTATTACTGGACGATAATCCCTGCCTATGTAATGTGTTGAAAACTCGATCGCCTGGACGCCGGCTTTCTCAACCTTCGGGCCGAGCAAAGATAGCTCCTCGGGTGTATACCCTATACTCGCTATAAACACTGCCCCCTTCTCCTCGCAATAACTCTTAACAAGCGGGTACTCTCTCTCTAAATAATGCTCAGCTGGTATATCACTCCATAATTCAGCATTAAGAACAGCATATATGAAGCGGTGGTTCCCGCTGTCCACCGGCGTAATCCTTACATCGCCAGGCTTCAGGGTTTTCAGTAGGTGGGCCCTCACTAATCCACGATCAACTGCTGCCATGCTGGGGCGTGGGACTATAGCCGGCTTCACACTTATAGTCTTAGCCACGACTGCACCAACGCCATTATCTATTAACATCCTCATGGCATCGGCGTCCCTTGATACAGGACAGGCAGCATTCATTATCGGGTTTCTTAGCTTCAACCCGGCTAGTTCAACACTTAGGTCAGCCATATACTCTCCCACTAACCTTTATTATGAATATATATTGTTAAAACAGGTAAATAAGCGCTGACATTACAACTAAAAATCCTGTTCCCCCAGGACGGAGAGAGACATAATCAATCATGCTAGAACCCTGGTAACAGCTGACCCTCTTTCCAGGATTAATAGAGGTCTGGATGGGTACTATCTTGGAAGAGGATCATATCCTCGAAACAGAGATAGAGGGTTAAAAATATGCTATAGTAACCGGCTAGCTGCAGAGCGGGTATTCCTCTGGTACCCTGGTTCTAAAGTATCTCCCGGTTCCAGGATCCTGGAACAACCCTATCTTAACTCCTTTCCTACCCCTTGGGTTCAGCTGCCATACCTTTACAGGTACTAGCTCTAGTTCCCTACCGCCTGGGGTTTTCACCTTTACTTTCTCTGTACAGGGCATATGGATCACCATTGTAAATTAATATGTTAAACCCTTATATAATTTTTCCCATAGCTTAGTAATTATTCGATTTTTCTCGATACAACACTATCTATGTACATAACAATGTTATTACATATATTCAACTATATTGAGAAATAGTGAGGTATCAGCACTATTCAAAACCCTAGCGGGTCTTAGAGATGTTCTACAATATCCATTCCTAAGTGTGATCCTATAGATGGAGAACCGCTCAGCTACCCCAGGGCTGAGGTCATCCTAGGGATCCCTCGGCATGACTCTCCTCATCGCACATTATATTATTTATTCCGAGACATGGATTTAACTATTCCCACAGATATCGTCGGAAACAACTATGAAAACCAGGTACAAGGCATATGAATGAACCAGCAGGATGACATGGAATGTGTTCACGCATTAGTAAGCCATTGCTTGTATAATGCGACCGTGTTCAAAGAAATAGCTTAGATGATTCATGAGTGAAACCATTCAATCGCTAGCTGTGAAAACAGAAGTCTATTATAGAGTGTGAAAACCGGGATACCGGGTACCCGGTGACCAATTTATAGTTTAACCGGGTACCCGGTTCTTTAGAGTGCGCCGTATTTCTCTTGCCATTCCTTGTATGCTTCCAGCCATGAGGGATCTATACTAGGCTTCCTCTTCTCTATTACCTTTACGAAGTCCTCTGTGGTTAGTGGCCTGCTTTGCTTTATGTCCTCAGGCTTCGATAATCCTTTCTCGTTTAATTCCTCTGCCACATTATTCTGTACTTCTTTGACTATGCTGGCTATGTCTGCTGGACTATAGTTTTCTGTTAAGTTCGCTAGCTTCTCATAGTCTATGTTATCTATTGTGTAGATGTCTTTCAATTTACCGATGAAGTGTATGAATAATTGTTTCCTGACTTCACTGTTTGGTGGTGGGACATATATCCTCTTCTCGAACCTCCTTATGAAGCCTATGTCAAGGGTCCACGGCTTATTCGTTGCACCCACTACGAATAACGGCATCTTCTTGTTCTCCTTGCTCTTTAATCCATCCATCTCGATCAGGAACTGGTTTCTCATCCTCTTCTCGCCGCCCACCTCGTTTCCCAGGGGCTGTAGTAAGCTGTCTACTTCATCAATGAATATGATCACTGGTTTACCTTGCGAAGCATATTCCCTGGCCTTATCAAATATCTTCTTAACGTTTTTCTCTGTGTCACCAAGCCACTTACTCATAACTGTGGCTGGGCTTACATTTATAAGGACAGCGTCTACCTCGTTGGCAAGGGCTATCGCCAGCTCTGTTTTACCGCATCCAGGTGGACCAAACAAGAGTATTCCCTGGGCCCATCCAAGAGGGTAGAGGTGTGGTGTTTTCACAGGGTATATTACTGAGCGTTTCAAAGCCTGCTTTACTTCCTCCAGGTCTACTAGATCCTTAAACGTGTTCTTATTACTCCTCTTCTCAGGCTCCAGTACTTCGACAACGTCATCTATACTGCCCTCCTCGCCCTGAGAACCACCTATCTTCACTGAGTTAGATAGATACTTTTCTAGCAGTGCTACCCTATTCTTATACTTCTGCACCAGGTCCCTATACGTCTCCGCTAGAGGGGAGTCAGGGTATAGTTTAAGGTACTTTGATAAGAGGTCTATGGCAGAGTTATAGTATTTTATAGCTGTCTCGTAGTCCCCTGCCTTATCTGCTGAGACAGCCTTGTGAGCGTACTCTATACCTTTATCAACGAGATACTGCATGCTCACAGCAATCACACCCAGTAGCCAGGGTTAATCCAGCTTAGAAGCGCTTTAACCTCACTAATCCCTTCTCCTCTAGCCGCCTCAATACCTCATAAACCGTGTCGCGTGAAACCCTATACTTCGATGTGAAGTATTGGATGTCGAGTATACCCGCCTTACTCCTTAGCTCAGCCAGCACCCATTGCTCAACAATATTTAACGGTACCTCGTTCCTGCTCTCTATACTGCCCCGCTGAAACTCGGGTTCAACCTCCACCGGTTTCGATGCTTGCTGCCCATTGTTCGAGGGTGGTGGAGGCGGTATTTTCACAGCCGCCCTGGCTCTCTCATCCACTGTAGCTGGTGGGACTAGTGCCTCAATATTTTCAACCGGCTTTACAGGAGTCTTTTCCTCGTTTTTCTGACTCATATACTTATTTATGAGGGGCTGGGGTATAGATGAGCTATCGGTTGACACCTTTATGCTTCCAACCTTCTGCTCAATCATCCTTATCAGGCTTACCAGCTGTGGGTTGATCTTCTCTACTTCGGGCTCGATCCTCTTTAATTCTTCTAGTACCTCCGGTAACACCTTCATTGGTTCCTGGACCTGCGTGATTGTCTCAAGCCTGAGCCTAACCCTTGTTAAATCATAGTATACCTTTGTGAAGAGGTTGAGGTAGCCCATTATATTCCTGTTCTCCTCATCTATTATCTCTTGAAGCTCCTTGTCTTGTACACCGCTTAGCTTAAGCTTCCTCTTATGCTCCTCGAGAGTGATCTCAAGGCTTCTCTTAGATGCCTCAATACTCCTTATCATCCTATCCATTAATACTATGGATTCCTCAATATTCCTGACAAATGGATCCTTGGGCTTAAACGCCCACAGCAGTTTACTGAAGAAGCCACCCCTAGAGCCAGTAATAGAGATAGACATGCCTAAACCCCTTTATCACACGCTTCCACCAACATATCCCTTGTGAACGGTTTTTAAATAACGGGTATAGTAATACACTAGGGGTACCCGGCATTATTGGTCAACCAAGGGATTCACAAGCCTTAAATATTAAATATTATGGATCACAATATGTTTACTAGTGGAGTTGATATAAAGATGGATCTCATTAAGCGGGCCCCGCTCATCTTCCTAGCTTTGATACTACTGGGATTAGCATTCATAGTTCTAGCTGTATCAATAGCCTTGTCATCGTTCTACAGCTATAGATTACCAGGGATCGAGGGTTCAGGCATAGAGGAAGCAGTAGTCAAACTAGTGAATACACTTGTCGATATAGCGGTGAGACTCGGTTTCCTAGGTATAACCGTGTGGGCGGGCTCCCTTCTAATAGGGCATGGAATCAAAGGATTAAAGTCTGAGGGTAAGCCTTGTGAAGGAGAAGAGAAGAGGTCTGAAGAGAAGCCTGAGTCTAAGATGAGAGAAGAGAAGTAAGGGAAGTAGCTTGCTCGGCCCATTCAGGTATGTGTTGCTCGTGACATCTATTACAGTGGTTATTCTATTGATATCCCCGCTGATTATATTGATGCGTGATTTCGCTACCAATACATCCTGCCTATCAATCAGTGTTGACACCGGTGGACTCCGGGTCCTCGACAATAATACCTACAGGGTTTCATTAATTATTTCATATTGCTCATATATAAAGCTAAGGGACTTCAAGGTAAACCTCAGTGCAACCAGTATCTCGATCCCAGAGCTAGATAAAGGAGAGAAGAGGATAGAGATCAGCCTAGATGTTAATGAGGTCCCAAGCATCAACTACATTGAGTTCAAAGTTCTAGGCTTATACAAGATAGTGATTAAGACGGGGTGACCAGGCGTAATGGCTGTAGGGAAAATCGTGACTAGTATCATCAAGGGGCTTATAACCGGGTTAATATACTATGCTGTATTCGCCATCATAGTACCAGGTGTACTAGGCTACGTGTTAAAAACAAGGTTCGAGTTAATCGAACCCCGTATCCTACTGCTCCTGATATGTGTTTTCACAGCACTAAGCACCCTATCATATTTATCGAAGCCATTTATAGGAATAGTTTTCCATGCGATATCTATACTAGTAGGTATACTACTCATCACATCCACAACAAGCCCGGGACTCATCAAAGCCCCGCTAGTCACTGGAGAAAACAATATAGAGGTCTATATAGATACCACGCCACTACTGCTAGTAATCTTAGGCATCATAACGGTATGGGGCCTCACCGGGATCCTCGAGAGACTAGTTAAAGAAGACAACTAGACATTAACACTCCGGAGTCTTCAACATAATTAATTAATAAAAATCAAGAGCATATTATAATCAAGAGGAATACGGGCCCGTTGCCTAGCCAGGATAGGGCGCCGGCCTCCGGAGCCGGAGGACCCGGGTTCAAATCCCGGCGGGCCCGTTGAAGCAATTCTATTATTTCATGGTGGTTGCCCATGCCTATCACTCTAGCACCACTAGAATTGGATCCCGCAAGGAAGTTGGAGGGGCTTCATCATTATTTATACAACAGGTATACCATTGGATACTACTGAATCGAAGTAGATTTCAAGGTGTTTTATCTATATAATTGGGATAATATAATTATTTAATAGAGGTGCTAAAGCTGTCGTGAATGCTAAGCCATCCCCGGATTTATTGAGAAAAGCGATTGTTGAATAATGATGAGCTATATATTATAATTTCTCCATGAAGTTGATCCTGGAGATCCTCGAGCCCCGACATGGACACCACGTAGAATATGGTTTGCCAAGTGTTTCTTAGTTGTAGGCTGCTTAGCGTTCTCCCTGCCTTAATTTCAAGCATAAATATTAGTATTTCCCCTCCAAGCCATGAGTAAAGTCAACCGCTCCTGTAG
>NZ_JBMFMW010000069.1:0-6143 GCF_049970475.1 Desulfurococcus sp. | reverse complement strand
CCGGTGGTGAGTATAGTATTGATTTCCCATCGCAGTATACTTCACGAGGATATATCGAGATCGGTAGGATAGATATATATTTAAACAGTAGTTCCCAACCCACACTATCTTTCTCATGTACGGCTTTAACCCAGGGAGCTAATGTGGGCGGCGCTCCAAGAGGACTACTTTACGGCGTGGATACACATATTGTTAATGATTCAAGGATGATACCGAGGATATACGAGTACAGGGATGGCAATGGCTTAATGATTATAACGCTTGATACTTGCAGGCTCCTCCTAGACGTCAATACGATTCCAACCGGTAATTATAGTGGCTACTACTATATCCTTACATACTATAATTTGACCATAAATTTTAGAGGATCTGGGTCTTTAAGGATAGAACCTGTGAGAACGTATACTGCATATTCCAATATTGGTGGAAACCTATGGAATATAACTATAGTGGTCTCCGACTATATTCTCGGTAAATCATCCTCATACAACGTGATAGACCTGGTTAAAACTGGTTTTGGAAAAGAATACGCCGGCATCCCGTTTTCACTTACCATAGTAGTAGAGGAGTTAGTTGTGGAGGTGTAGTGAAGTGGCTTCACCCATTATAACACATGTTATCGGCGCCACGGTTATGATAGCTATTATTATAGCATTAATGAATTACGCGTCAATAGTGTATAATACTACCAGGTATAACAATCTACAAGCTTTATACGAGGAGCTATCATCTAGGATAGCGGCTAGAATAAATGGGGCTGTCATGGATGCTTATATTTGGAGAATAAATAATACGCTTATACAATTAGCGAACCCGGTGGAGTCGGCTTTTAACGAGGGTTACAATGTCTATGTAGGTAAGGGTGTTTACTTAAACCGGGTTTTCTCACGTGTCCCACCAGATACATCAATATATGTTGTTGTCTCAACACCTGATAACACAATATATGGTTATGCATTGGTGGGCAATATAGGTAACCTAGAGGTGGCGAGAGGAAGCTTCATAGTTGACAGGTATAGGACGGGCTTTGATGCTGGAAACAGTTATGTGGAGAACGGGGTTCCATTTCTCTGCCGTATGCCAATCAATATAAGTGAGAGAGCCGGGGTGTATCTAAGTGATTATCTAGTGCTGGTGAACCTCTCATATAGTAGTGTAAACTGTACGTATCTAGGTAAAATATATGTTCCAAGTAGGAATGATGTGAGATTCACAGACTCCGATGGTGTGACGCCGTTGGACTACTATATAGAATACTGGAATGATACAAGTAAACAGGCATTGATATGGGTTAAAATACCCTCGCTAAGCGCGTCAAGTAGTAAAACAATATACATGTATTGGGGTAACCCATATGCCGTGGATAAGAGTAATCCAGGCATCTTCACCCTAATAGACTACCTCGGTAGATACCAGGATCTAGGGGATTTACTGCTTGGAGGCGTATGGGGCATTAAGTATAATAACACTGTGGGTGAACCAAGCATAGTTGGGAACACCACTAGCCTAATGGTATCGACAAAATATACTAACTACGGCTACGTGAACATATATTCGTTAAGGCCTTTCAATTTGACTGGACGACAAGGATGGATCATCGAGGCTGTAGGGACACCGGTCGACACAAGCGTAAATAGCCAGAACTACCGGGTAGGATTCTACATGTGGAACACTACTACTAGTGAGAAATATGGTATACAGCTTATACCGCCAGTAATAGATCCATCAATAGATCTCACCCCATACACTATTATTTATGGGGGCTGGAACATAACCTCGGAGATCACTGGTGACGAAATAAATATTGTTATAGCCAATACTAATTTATCAATACTCCCCGCATCTAAGTCAAAATCTAATGTCTCTATAGCGATTGCACAGAGAAGCATAGGGTCGACCGGTGAAGGTGGATATGTAAGTATATTATATAAGGTAAAAGTAGCCCCAGACAATATATATCGTGGATTGGTTTTAAGCAATAATCTAGCGAATCAGTCTAATCAGGCATACGCGATACTGCTCACAGCTGATACATCTGGGAATTTACAAGTGTGCACGTTAGATGTTGATCAATTATTAAATAATAATGTTGAATTCCTCGAATGTCAACCAACAAACGTAGACATTAATGGTGAAGAATGGTTCTACATCAACGTGACAATTAGAAATCCGGCGCGGGGGCAGGGTAATCCGGATATGGATCTATATATTTATAGAACTGACGGCTCAGTAGTATATAGTAAATCAAGGGTTGGTACAGTGGGACTACCCGGTAGGCCTGACTATATTGGACCAATAGTATACTATAATGGTGTATTAAGTAGCTATAACGGATCAAGATTCGACGACCTCATCGCGATAAGGTATAGTGAACCAGTTGATCTAACCACAGTGAAAGTCGTGGGTTTAACCCCTGGATTAATCGTTGAATTAGATGACGGGGATTTCTCAGTTAACAATACAGCTGACGACAATGGTGTCGCACTACTCAATGTCTCTACAAGGCCAATCCTAGGTATCAATAACCCCATCGACTTATTCATTTACGCTGAGAATGGAACGTTACTGGACTACTTCCAGATCAATAAAACTATCTCAGGGGGCACAATAATAGTTTACACACCGGAAATAAGGGAGTCCACGAAATCGTTCTCTGCAATGATACATGCATCAGGCAATAATATCGGTAGCTGTACTCTTAATAGGAATCAATATGTATACCTAGCTAGCTACCCCAGCAACACCGGGTTCAATACTGTATGTAAGACATCCTGGCTGAACTGGGGCAGGTATTTGACGAGTATAGGCTATTATAATGGTTCGTTCTACTACTTCATATACACAGTGAACCGTGAATTAAGGGATAGTAATAGTATTACATTACCAGCTAATACTACTCCTCTATTATTCAGGGTTGTTTTCGGTGTATCATTAGAGGGCAAACTTTCGGGCCAGGTGAATCGGGTTAACACCACAGGTGTCTTTGAGAAGATATGGGTGAGACCATTCGTGTATCCTGAGCCAGCGGTATCTTACAGCGTGCTCGGCATTCAGAATATCTCATTTCCTAAGCAACCGACGGTGATAGTAGATGAGTATACTGGTTATATTGTTTTCTCAAGTAAGTTAATGGTGGATATTGTTGTAACAATAGACAATACTGGGAGAATAATTATTATCGAGGTTCCCAGGGGTGTAAGGGCACCGTGAAGGAGATTATTGAATATATGTTAGCGGTATTGATAATATTATCTATAGTGCCATTCTACAATATGGTTGTCACGCAATTCTATACGCCGGAGAAAAGCATTGGGTATAGCGAGGTATCTGATCTATTTGTATCGATTATTAATCAGGTTTTCATAGACATGTATAATTATGGCAATATATCTATAGAGCTAACAGATATTAAGGCTAGCCTCGAAAACATTATAAAGAAGTATGCCGGCTCAATATATGACGACTATTACTTCTATGCGAGAATATATACTCCGCTCAACATCACGGTGGATCCTGGCTCAAGCAGGGTAATCATCTCCTCACCCTACAATATGTCAATGCTCCTACTATTAGTATCCCTGAACGGTACTGTAAGCTATAACGCAATGCCTACAGCCACCGGAGCCGGGGGCAACGTATTCAATTATATATTCGATTATTCTAAACTACCAGTTAAAAGCTTCTCAGCTATAATTGCTGTAAGCGGTTATGGAAGCACCTGGTTCATAGGCCATTGGCTTAACACAACAGTGGAGAAAGGTTATGCTATATCGGATACCAATAGAAACCTTGCTGTGATAGCTCGTGACATAGGGCTGAAGGCCACAAAATTCTACAATTTCACAGGCTATAATACAACACTATACTATTTCACCGGGAAAGCCATAATGAACTACACTAGCTCATGGACCAATATATCATGGCAGTTTGTGCAGTATAATTATATAAGGTATAATATCACTGAGACTATGTACATGAGTCGTATCAATGGTCGATATAATGAAACCCTATACATGTATAATGTCTACCTTGTTAAAGGCAGGAACTATACCATATACTACTATAACAATGGAACGACTAAACCTGTTGAATCCACTTATGAATACTCGAGTATAAGCAATCCCGTCTACAATATGGTGCTTGTATCAATATATGATGGCGCTAAGACTATTTCTGTCCCCATTTATAGCAATGTCTACGAGGTGTCGAATACGGTGAATCCCCCGCCTCAAGGTGGAAGTAAGATATCATCTTATATAAGAATTGGCATGTTTACTTATATGGTTGACTTATGGAGCTGGAGGAGGTAGTTTTGAGAGGGCAGCTACAGGTTCTGGTCTCATCCATGGCGCTGGCTTTAACGGTTGTGGTGATCGCATTGTTGTTTACATCTATATACGCGTATACCTCGAACTACAGGATTGTGGTTAGAGGTGGTAATGTATATGATGTACTGAGGGAGAAACCCTACTGGAGTGCCTGTAGCCTAGCCAATGAATTATTAACAAGACTCAATGCAATACAGGTCTCCGTCAATATCACTGAGTACAAGTTAACTGGCGGTGTAAGCCTGGTTAGGAGCGAGAACTGTACTGCCAGCGTAGAATCAAGGAGTGGCTCAGGGTACACCTTGAGCTACGTTTACAGCATTGGCACTATCTATGGCACGGTTATAAAATATGGTGTCAGGGTGATATATTGATGAGGGCTCAGCTTCCACTTGTAATAGCGGTTACACTACTCGTGTTCGTGATCACTACAACCCTGTTCTACATGACGTCAACGCTAACACATACATCCAGTATATGGATGAATGAGAGTGAAGAGTCTACATGGAGGAGCATAAATGAACAATTAGACAGCGTGATAATATCGGCGATCTCAGGCGCTAATGAAACAGCATACATGGCGTTCAAGCAGAAATGGGGAAGACAGGTGATGTCATATAATGATATAAATCAGAGTAGCATCACATATGTGAGGAGATGCGGCAGATCAAGCATCACTTATTACACTATATATGATTATACTAGTTTTGTGAGACCACGATACCTTACCAGAGACTATGATGGGGTTGGAGTACGGTATGCTCTTAATAATTTCGCGGGTATATTATATAATCAAACACTCCAGGTTGACTATGCTAACGCGATTTCAAGCAGTATTTACTCAGTGCTGAATAACTGGGCAAGCCTAGTAAGGGATATCGGTATCACAGTGATAGTATATCCGCCAACCGTTAAATACGAGTACGTGTTCGAAGGTGACCCCTCTACACCGTTCTCCAGGTTCAGTAACAGGCTTAGGGTAAATGTCAGCTTAGACGTGTTCTCGGTGAATGCCGGGTACAAGCATTTCGATAAATACGTTGAATACGGGTTTAACGTAACGTTTTACAGGGGGAGGATGATTAATGACAGCTTCATTATTCCATTATACATCACCGCCTACGTTGATATCAATGGGCAGAGGTCGATGTATATACCAGATCCATCCACGGTGACGCTGAGAATATATAGTAAAATGCTTGAGAGAATAGGCTTCATTAATTTAACTAGTGATGAATGGGGCAGCAACTACGCTAGTGGATACCTATATGCCTCATACTACTATGACAATGGTACAACACTACTCTTATTCAAGATACCGGTAACCATAGATACGTATAAATACTGGGATACAATTGTAATAGATAAAATCCTGAATGCCACGGTATTCTGTCGAGACAGCTCATGGTTCATTAATTACATGGCACCTCGAAGACTCGATAGTAATACATGCTGCGGGACAGGATCAAGCTGCTATTCTTCGACTACCCAAGCCTACTTGTTCGCCGGGCTTCTTTCACTGGATATAAATGGTTTAACAATGTTCAGCGGGGTTAAAATAGTGTGGAAGACGTATTTTGATGCAATTAGTAGATCATATACTATTTTCGCAAGCCTCTACGGGGATGAAAAAAGCGATTTCCAAATAACTGTACCTCTATACTAGACTAGAATCACTGACCTCCTTCACGTTTCGGAGAGCAGGGGCTTTCGGCTGTAAAGTAACAAACCTAGAACCAGAGGGAGAATCGTCCACTTGAGAGTAGTCTTTTACTGTGGTTTAGGGGCTCGTTTGTGACAACCGCCCCATTGCCC
>NZ_JBMFMW010000068.1:0-6201 GCF_049970475.1 Desulfurococcus sp. | reverse complement strand
CACGCTTCGTAATCTACCTACCAATAGTTGGTAACTCTCTATGGGAGGAGCTCTGGAGGAGTAGAAGGAGGGTTAGGCTGGTGGCTGAGATAATTGAGTAAGCTTGGAGACTTAAGAGGGTTGGGCGATGAGGGGGCTGGCTGGTAGCACTAGTATTCAAGGATAATGTTTTCAGGGTTAGGGCTGAGAGGGAGTTCCCAGCATTACAGAGGGGGTTTAAGCTTAAGGGTGAAAACCATGTAGCGTACGTATTCCAGGCTGGGGTGTGTAGCGAGTATGAGGGTTCAAGGTTTGAGGTTAAATGTCTCAACCCATCACAGGTCTCCAAGCTAGACCTGCTAAGGTTACCTAAGGAAGCTAGCCTGGAATCCGGGGAGCTGGTGGGGTTACTCGAGAAGCTTAAATCCATTGAGGGTGAGTTCGAGAAGACTTCAGAAGAGCTCCTAGGGTTGCTACCAGGTGTTGGTAGGGGGTTTCCGGAGAGGGTGGGAGGTTATGCCTTGAGAGACTTGAGGTTCTATCTGATGGTAGACTTGCCCCCATGACCTACTATGCTGAGCTCTGTGCAAAGAACGTCCTCGGGATGCTAAGGGTTACTAGGTATCTTGGGGATCTCTACGTGTACGATGGTGGTGTTTGGATTAGCGAGTCTCAATCAGTCGATGTTATTAAATCCATAGTGTGGGCTAGCTATGTGAAGCTAGAGCTAATGAATCTAGGTTGGAGGTATACGAGCTTCGAGAAGGAGGTTTTAGCGGGTATTAGAGCTGGAGCTCCGGTAGCTGAACCGATTAGAGGTGTTAGGGCTGGGGATCACATCATATTATGGGAGGGTTCACGTTATGAGATTAGAGATTATAATGGTGGGTTTGTAACACATGATATACCACCAAGGGTTAGATCCGACGTTCTAGCTAAAGCTAGGAGTATGGGGTGGAATGCCAGGCAACTAGCCGAGTCGGAGACCCCAAGAGTCGTTGAGGTCTTCAAGGAGTGGGCTGGGGATATGTGGTTAGCATTATTCGAGGTTATAGGCTATACTACGATGGCCTACGACTACCCACTACATAAGGCTATAATGCTGGTAGGTGAGGGTAGCTCGGGTAAGAGTAGCTATCTAAGACTCGTAACCGAGATACTAGGCCCCTGGAATGTCTCAAGCATACCGTTACAGGCGTTTACAAGCTTAGACTATAGGTTCCTATGGGGTTCTATTATCAACAAGCCTGGCAACATATTCCCAGATCTCCCCCAGAAACCCCTAAGGGATACGGGTATCTTCAAGGCCCTCACAGGGGAGGACTACGTATTCATCGATAGGAAGGGTAAGGAGCCCGTGAGGTACAGGAACTACGCTAAGATGATATTCGCAGCAAACCAGCTACCCCAAGTCTCGGATTTAACACATGTATTCTACAGGAGATGGCTTATAATCAGGTTCACGGGTAGATTCCAGGAGGACCCAACGTGGTATAGTAGGGTTGTAACAATGGAGTTCAGAGACAGGGCTTTAACGGTGGGGCTTGAAGCAATGAGGGAGGTCTTGGAGAGGAAGGCTTTCACAGGTAGGAGCTCGGAGGTGAGAGAGTTCTGGCTAAGGGAGACGGATCAAGTGTACAACTTCATAAGGACACTTGAGGAGCCCAGGCTAACAAAGAGGGATCCTAACAGCAGGGTGGAGACAAGATGGTTCTACGAGCTCTACACAAGATGGGCTGAAAGAGAGGGGTTAGAGGTGCTAGCTAAGAAGAACTTCACGGAGCAACTAGCAGAACATGGAGTACAGAAGGTTAAATCAGGTAAGCTGGAGCTCTACAAGGGCATAATGCTACTCGAGAGACCCGATGTAGTAGAGGAGAAGCTCCTCAAAGGAGAACAAGAAGACCTAGAAGCATATATCTAATAACTACAACCACACGAGTTAGATAACGGTCTCCAGGCTGTTATCTAACACCCTACATCACCCCCACATGGTGCGATCCCGTACAGAGTCCAACCCCTAAACGTATTGGAGTGTATTGGAGCACTACAAGCACCTTCTACGGAGAGGTGCGTAGAACGCTCCATAATGCTCCAATACAAACACGTACTTCCAATATACTTCTATAGCTAGATCTTTTACAGTTTACCTCCCCTGTATTTTCTAAAAGGATAGTAGCGAAATGGAGCATATTGGAGCACTAGGTGCACACCACCGGAGACGTACACCTACTACTCCAAAACACTCCATAACAGTGAGGGGTCAACTCTCCAGGTATATCTTCTAATAGCAGGGTATAAGTTGTTGTTTTAAGTGTTTAGCTTATAGTGGGTTTGACTGTTATCCATGAATACTCTCCGAGGGCAAGCTGGTTCTACGAGCTATTCGCTAGGTGGTGTGAGCTCAGCGACCGGGAGATTCCAGCGAAGAAGACGTTCACAGAGCTCCTGGCAGCATACGGGATAACAAAGGTTACAATCAAGGGATACCCGTACTACAAGGGGATAACGTTGCTAGCTAGGATGGATGAGATCGAAAGCAAACTACTAGGCGGAAAAGAGGAGGGCCTAGAAGCACACCATAAGTAACCCCTCAACCAAGAGGGGACACCACCCGGCACATCATACTTTCACGGTGTGATAAGCTTAGAGTTACCAGCAAACCCCGAGTTAGATAACACAGGTAGACCCATTATCTAACCAGATATACACAGAGGGGTGAAGGGGGTGATGTAGGGTGAATAACAGAAAGGATTACCACTCCCCCCTATAGCCTACACCCTCCCCCTTAGCAGTTTGAAAACGTTATTCACCCTACATCACCCCTACGAGTACAATTGGTAGCGTACTCCTAGGATGTGGCTAGCCGTACACTGAGGGGTTGTATGCTAGTATACTTGATATAACACGTATAATACCTGTATACTAGTACGATGGATTACCATTACACTAGTACGCCTATATACCAATTGCGTCTCCATCCCTCATCCTGCGCGTACCCAGCCGTTAGGGAGCTTGCAGGGCTCCTAAGGGGCTGGAAGGCGGGGGAGCGGAGACTTAGAGCGGTCACCCCTATCAGGCTACCCTATCTGCTCAAACAGCCAGAACTCGATGGACTCGCGCTCCTCACAGGATTCAGTCTCAACTCTATCCTCTGGGCAACCGGTGTTCACGATAGCAACTATGTACCTACCCTCCGAGTACCCGTCCTTTAGAGGGATGACACATAGTATCCGTGCGACTTCTCCAAAGAAATCCTCAACGCTACGCTCCTCACCGCCGACTACCACTGTACCCTTAAGCTCCGCCGGCATGTTGTTAGCACTGCATGCACGCTCAAGGAGGAGCATCATCAGCTTATTTTGAACCCCCTCAAGCTCGTAATCAGCCCCTCAACCAGTAGCTCATTATACCCGACCGGTCTGTACCTGTTCATCCTACCCCACCCGCACGGGGCTATTAGTGGCAACGAGAGGTTTAATAAACACATTGAAGCTACGAGCCCCACGTGGACCTAGGGCTCCAAGGAGCCTAATGCATAGTTAAGATCGAGGGCACTTAAGCCTGAGGTAATGGGGTTAAGCTGGATAATCATCCGGATTATGAGTAGTACTCCTTTTAGAAGGTTGCTATGTTACTCTGCGGCTCCTAACCTCCTCTAAGACATTATTAACTATGACTAAGGTATGGCTAAGCGGTAATTATAGTCTTAATCGATCTCCTTGCCCCTAGTAGTTCCCTCGCGATCCTCCTAGGCCCACTTATATCCTTTAACCCTGTTAACCCTTCTCGTTACATCAGCTTCCTCGAATAAACCACCCGCCAGCGGTCCATGCTTGAGGTCACTACTACTTCTATTACATCTCACGATATGCGTCTAAAACAACATCATGCTTTATTACTGCTAGTTATTAATACATTAATATGTAAATTATGTAAATATATAACAAGAGTGTGGAGTGTAGTATGTAGTAAATGCTTAGTGTTGAGGGGTGGTGTAAGGTTGTCTGAGCGTACATATGGTAAGTCCAAGACCTGCTTGAGGAAACCCGGGAATGAGGTCTCTGGGCTCCTCGTCCCGTGCATTAGGGGGTGGAGTTAGTTGAGCTCTGCGCAGATAAACCCCCTAGTTGAGGCTGCGCGGGAGTCTATCAATTACTTGAGAAGCCGGTTTCACACTGAGAAGCCGCACATCTCCGTCTTGGCCCCTCCCCCGAGT
The DNA here is from genome assembly GCF_049970475.1 of Desulfurococcus sp. Classification (NCBI taxonomy): domain Archaea; kingdom Thermoproteati; phylum Thermoproteota; class Thermoprotei; order Desulfurococcales; family Desulfurococcaceae; genus Desulfurococcus; species Desulfurococcus sp. The sequence continues at coordinate 2,003 of NZ_JBMFMW010000068.1, read as the reverse complement.
TGGTTCTTCTCGACAACGTGTAGTGCCTGTCGCAGGTTAACCAAGGAGGTGGAGTTAGAAGAGGAGGAGGGGGTTGAGGAGACTGAGGAGGTAGAGGAAGTAGAGATGGCAGCGAGATCTAGGAATCCGGGTCATGCGTTTGGAGCAGCTATTGCCGTGGAGGGCGAGGGGGAGACCCGCTTTAAATTCGATTTCTATGTGAGAAGGGGGAGGAACGGCTGGGGAGATCCACAGAGGGATCCCCACACGCGAGTATCGGTAGAAACCAAAGTCTCAGTAGCTGGCCATCGGATTAAGCTCCTAACGGCAGTGTCCGTAAGCGGACGTGAGGTAGCGAGACGCTCTGTAGATATTGAGGGTTGCGGTGCGGCCGTATTTGCTGTGGTTCCACGCTCAGCTTGGGAACTTGGGGGTTTCAAGGAGGCAGTCAGCAGGCTCGCTAAGTACCACATGCAGAACATGCCGGTCGCAGCCCGCGAGGAGCCCATCGTCGAGACCATATGGCTGAATGAACAGGACTCCAGCGAGCTTGCAGCCGAGGTGATCGATAACAGAGGAGACGTCCTGGGGAGGTACTTCCAGTCGTTTGCCGTGCTTGCAGTTGCGTGCAAGGACAGTAGTGGCGAGCTCTGGGTAGCTTCCTACTTGCTGAACCTAGGAGGGTGCTTCCAGAGCGATCAGAGTAGAGGAGCTGAGAAATGGCTAAGAAAGGTGTGCTCAAGCCCGTGGAGAGCCTATACGTTCGATAGAGGGGAGAGGTGGGCCTTAGGGTACTTGCTGGAGGTGGAGGGGGAAGTAGAGATCCTCGGAGGTCTCAGGATACTAGCTAGGTGGGGCGACCACGGCCTCGAGAAGGCCGCCACAGTCGGGTGCATGCTGATTGAGGAGGAAGAGGGCAAGAAGTATCGGTTGAGAGACTACCACCTAGTCGCTGAAGAGCTATACCCACTAGAGGAGGGTAAGGCCCCGATCGACGCTATCCGGGAGCTAGCAAGCATAGTAGGCGGTAGCGTTTGCGAAGACTTCCAGAAAGCTGTAGACGCTTTGGGGAGGGCTATCGAAGATCTTGGCATTAAGAGACTGTATAGGTTCCAGGAGGAGGCTGCAACCGCGATCCTAGGAGCTGTTGAGAAGGCATCTAGAGGGGCAAGTCCGCCAGCCATAGTGATTACTGCTAGGACCGCTGGCGGGAAGACGCTGGCATTTCTAATACCTGTTATCCTGCTAGCTGCTCAACAAAAACTCTGTAACAAGAGTGTAGGCGTCAAGGCGATCCTAATCTATCCTACGAAGGCGTTAGCCAACGATCAAGTTGAGGAGCTAGCCCATCTTCTTTATAGGATATGGCTTAATGGGGGTCCCAACATAACATTTGGACTTCTGCACGGCGATGTACAAGATGCGATCTCGGTGTCATCCTCTGAGGGACCCGTAGAGATCCCGGCCTCATGCCCAGATCACGGCGGCAATCTAATTATATCGTGTGATGGGAGTAGGTGTGCCGTTACCTGCACTGCGAGCAGGGATAAGTGCCGGTTCGCTGAATTTATGAGCCGTAATATGAAGAAGGTGAGAGACGAGACATACTACGAGCCGCCAGACATACTAATAACCGATGAGGATATGCTAAACCGGATATTATCAGGCTCGCCGAAAACCCATACAGGTAGTAGGGCCTCAGCTCTTTGGTACGAGTGGCAACTCCTAGGGAAGCCCTATAGGAGGTGTACAGCTTGTCAGCACACTTACCCGGCCGCTTTAGAGATTAGGAGGTGCAGAGTGTGCGGTTCAAATAGCGTGGAGGGGCCGATCACTCCATCTAAGCCCTCCATAGTAATCTTGGATGAGGCCCACCAGCTCTATGGGAGCTTCGGCATCCAGGTTCACCATATGCTCTCCCTCCTGGAGGAGACTGTGGCCTCCAAAATAGTGTACGTCTTGTCTAGCGCCACCATGGGGAAGGCTAACGAATTCGCCAGCTCGCTCCTAGGCAAGCAGAGTAG
>NZ_JBMFMW010000067.1:0-6285 GCF_049970475.1 Desulfurococcus sp. | reverse complement strand
CCCGCCTTTCACCACAACCGCCTCGACACCTGTTTCAACAGCTATTACTCTAGCAGCCCTCTTAGCATCCTCAAGGCTCCTTATCTCCATGCCCGCCAACACCTCTGCCTCAGGCTTATTCGGGGTGGCTACTTTAGCCAGGGGAAGTAGCTTCTCGACGAGTGCTCTAACAGCATCCTCTCTGAGGAGCCTGGCCCCGGTTTTAGCTATCATGACTGGATCTACTACGAGTGGGAACCCATATCTATTTACCGCTCTAGCCACGACCTCTATGATCCCGCTATTACTCAGCATACCTGTCTTGGCAGCATCAACCCCCATGTCCTCAGCCACGGCTTCTATTTGCTTATAAACAATCTCAGGCGGAATATCATGGATAGCTGTGACAGCCACTGTGTTCTGCGCTGTTACACTGGTGACTGCTACAGCACCGTGAACGCCTAGAGCTGTGAATGTCTTGAGATCCGCCTCTATCCCTGCTCCGCCGCCTGAATCGCTTCCAGCTATGGTTAACGCGACCGGAATGGGTTTCAAGTGTGTCTCCTCCATGATAACCAAGTATTACATGATACAATAACAAATTTATAAGTTTAACCTAGGATAGAAACAAGTGGTGAAACCATGAGCCTTGAATCCCATATAACCCGAGTCATATGGGAGGAAGCCTCAAGGGACTGGGTGGAGCTAAGCAGTTGCGATGTAGTAGTAGTAGGGGCAGGACCCTCAGGTCTTACAGCCGCTAAGTATCTGGCTGAGAAAGGATTGAAGACCCTCGTACTAGAGAGGAGGCTTAGCTTCGGTGGGGGAATAGGCGGCGGAGGAATGCTCCTCCACAAGACCGTAGTCGATGAAAGAGGATTAGGGATTCTCAGGGACTTCAATATAAGGTATAAGCCTTCAAGCATCAAGGGGCTATACGTGGTGGACACAGCAGAGTTAACAGCTAAGCTAGCCGCTGGAGCCCTTGATGCTGGAGCGAAGATCATACCAGGAATATCAGTAGAAGACGTCATTGTGAGATATAATCCGTTCAGGGTACAGGGAGTAGTAGTAGAGTGGAGCGCCGTCCAGTTATCAGGACTGCATGTAGACCCATTATTCATAGAGTCAAAAGCAGTCATAGATGCAACAGGCCACGACGCCGAGGTGTTGAGGATACTCGAGAAGAAGAACCCTGAGTCCAAGGTCAAGATACCCGGAGAGAAATCAGCATACAGCGAGAAAGCAGATGTAGACGTCGTAGAGTACACGGGGAGAGTGATCCCAGGCCTCTATGCTACTGGAATGGCGGTCGCAGCAGTACACGGCTTAAACAGGATGGGGCCAATATTCACAGGCATGCTACTCTCAGGGAGAAAAGTAGCCGAGGCAGTAATAAGAGACCTGGAATCAGCACCTAAGTAGCTTATTCAGGGCGTATCTCTGAGAGAGCCTTGAGCAGGGTATCGGGTTGAACAATATGCTTGGGTATCCTGGCCCAAGCTGTTTTCCTCGGATCCACTAGTTGACTCACACCAACGTCTACTCCAAGGCTTGCAAGCATGTATGCGTCAATCCAGTCTATTCTTAGAGCCCTTGATAAGGTTTCCACAGCTACTCTAGCCGCCTCCCTTAATGCATCATTGATACTGTCCATGGATACAAGTATGTAGAGTGAGCCACCGTAGTCTACAATAGGCCATGGAAGGGAAGCATTCTTCACTACACCCACTCTCACAAGGACCGAGCCCGATACCTCACATGCTGAAACACAGATCTCGCCGTGTCCCATTGACGCGTGGAGATCCCCGATGCCCAGCAAGCCTCCTTCGTGAAAAACCGGGAGGTAGACCCTTGACCCAGCTGTAATATACTTTGTATCAAGGTTCCCGCCGTGCCTCCCTGGAATCCCTGTTGAAGGCTTCTCATCACTGGCCACGCCTATAACACCGATCATCCTCCATGCAGGCAGCTTCAAACTCTTGAACTCCACGTAGTCACCGTTAACCATGCAGACCCTTGTCTTTGCCTTGTCAACTCTCTCACCGAGAACCCCTTCACCGGGCGCTGTTACAATTACTCCCCTCCCAGATACCTCGAGAGATAAGACATCAACTACGAGCACATCACCTGGACCAGTATCCTCAACGTAGAGAGGGCCTGTTGCAGGGTTTACCCTTGTGAAGTCTATTTTCTCAATAGTGTCCTCCTCGCTCTTAACTTGCCCCCCGAGGGCGTCGAGGGTTTTGAAGACAACTAGGTCGCCTGGCTTAACCCGTGCAACTGGTTCCAGCCCTGGATTAAACTCGTAGAATACATGTGATTCATCAATAACTACAAGCCTAGTCAAGTAATCCACCATTAATTAGTAATCAAAGCCGGAGAATAAATTTAACTTAACATGTGAACATCGATCATGAAATCTAAGGGCTAACTCTCCCCACGGTACTTTTAATTACTTTTTGATGATTTTAATTCCGTGAGGGGAAAAACGCTTGGCTACCGACTCTCTCTGCTAGTGCTTTCCTTAGTTTCTCCTTGTCGCGCTTGTATGTTTTGAAGGCTGGTAGCCATAGTAGTGCGCACGGTATCCATAGAAGGCTTACCAGTAGCAGCCCGTAGTACATACTTTCAGACTTAGTTAAACCCGTTGACTCATAGTACGCCATGAATGCGGCAGCTAGTGTGGGTCCTATTGCTGATCCTATATTGTCTGTTATATTGAAGAGCCCGAAGACTGTTCCCCTGTGCTCTGGAAGCGTGATCTCGCTTAGTATGGCCGGGACGTTTGGGGCTGAGAATGTTACGAACACCATTCCAAAAACTCCGAGCATGATCACCGGGAGCAGAGCTGTGAAACTTGAGTCGCCGTATGGATAGGGGTAGCTGATCAACGATATTACTGTGAAGGTTCCAGCTATGATGCCTATGAAAGGTATTACGAGCCTGGCTCTCTCAAAGCCCTTCCTGAGTAGAGCATCCGATAATACCCCACCCACGAAGTACCCAATCATCATTCCTATACCTGCAGCGAATATTATCAGGGTCGCTACTCCCGCATCTAAACCCCATTTCTCCTGGAAATAAGTGGGGGCCCAGTAAGGTATGGCACCCCATGGAAAGGTCCCTGGAACACCCTGGAGGTAAATAAAGATCAATGTGGGTGTCACGGTTACAGCAGTGAGAAACTCCCTCAGGTTTATCCTGAACCTGTACTCTAATCCGGCCTCGTATAACCTCCTTATCTCAGGCTCCCCGTAGCCTATCTTCACCTCTTTAACAAGCAGTAAGAATAATGGTATAAGGATGAAGTTAGGAGCTGCTGCCAGCATGAACGGGATTCTCCAGGTTAAACCAGCGGAAAGGACTATACCAGTCATCAGCATCCCTATGAGCACGCCGAAACCACTGCTGAAGTTGTAGATGGCATATCCTGTCCCCCTTTTCTCAGGAGGGTAGAGGTCGGCTATGATCGCCCTAGCTACTGGTGCGGCACCGTTTATACCTATCCCGGTTAAAGCGCGGAGGAAGAGCATCTCGTAGTAGTTCCTGGCGAAGCCTGTGAGGAAACATGGGATCTCGCCTAGCAGTACAGCTGTCGCGAAGAGCGTTCTCCTGTTTAGTTTATCTGCCAGGTATCCCCAGATGAATGTTGTAGCTATGCCTACAAATGTTGGAACTGTTGCCAGTAGGCCAGCGTAGAACCAGAAGTTGGGGGTTCCAATCCCAGGTATCATGCCGTCTTCCTCGAGGATTTTAAGCATTGGTGCTATAAGGTTTTGATCCGCGTATAACATGGTGAGAGACAATGCCATGAATAAGATCACGGTTTTCCCATGACTCATGTTATCCACCATGATAAAATCTAAGTATATACTTGTAAGGAATGTATATAAGTTTAACGCTTCATCACTAATAATCATGTATAACTTGTGGGGGTATCGCTGGCTTGATGATCAAAGGAGTAACCATGCATTATGCTGATGGATCAAGCGAGGACTGCAGCCAAATCGAGACTGGTGAAAACCATTACATGTATAAATGTGTAAACGGTATCGTGACGTTAAGGAATGAGGACGGAGTAGTTTCATTATCGGCCAGTACAGTGAAGCCCTTGAGTAGCCTCATAGCTCTTGATATATGGCTAGACCTAGAGAATGACTCGAGGATACTTGTATTGACAACGCATCCCAATGCTGGATCCATGTATGCCTCTGCCTTCGCATACTATAATAAGCTAGCTATTGGTGAGTCTCCTTCAGTCGAGAAGCCGCCTGATAACCCTGATTACCCACCTAGGTTCACTATGATAGATCACTTCTCATACATCAGGAGATTCCCTTGCTGGAGCTATCCGGTAATAATCCAGGGCTTCGATGAGATACCATTATACAGTATATTTGCTGTATACATGCGTAAAGGAGAATACATTATATTACTTCCCCTGCTAGGCTGCTCATTCACAGTTTACCTTGGACCTGGACCCAGGTTAATGGTATTCATTGGGAGAGAAGTCTTCGAGCTCCCAGAGACCCCTGTCCTCATAGCTGGGAAAGGCTTGAACCTCTACAGGGTTATAGAGGAAACAGTAGCAAAAGCATCAAGGATCACTGGCTTCAGGCTTAGAAGGGAGAAGCGTCTCCCCGTCTTCATGAATGGGCTTGGATGGTGTTCATGGAATGCGTTCCTAACAACCAGGTTAACCCATGACAACGTAGTTACAGTTGTATCTAGGCTCCTCGGGAAAGACATCCCATTGAAATGGGTTTTAATAGATGACGGATGGCAGGATGAGGAAGTGGTATCCGTACTGCAAGTGAGAGCGTTGAAGACCCTTAACACGGATAGGTCTAAGTTCCCAAGAGGCCTCAGCAACACTGTCTCCATGTTGAAGAACATGGGGATTAGGTATACCGGTTTATGGCACACTATTAACATTCACTGGGGAGGTGCAGAAGAAGAAGTATTCAGAGAGCTGGGTTCCAACGGGTATAGATCACCTGTTCTTAAAACCCTTATCCCACAACCGGAGCTAGGGGATGCGTATCACTTCTACAAGGGGTTCTATAAATGGGTGGGGAAGCAGGGATTCAACTTCGTCAAGGTTGACAACCAGTGGTCTGTACATGCATTGTATCTGGGCGACAAGGCCTCGGCTGAGGCCTCTAGGAGCATTGAGCTTGCCCTCCAGCTTGCTGCCGAGGAGAATGGGCTCGAGGTGTTGAACTGTATGTCTATGGTGCCTGAGAACTACTATAGCTTCCTACTGAGTAACGCGGTGAGGACCTCTATAGACTATGTCCCCTTCTGGAGAGGCGGCGCGAAACTCCACGCATTCTTCAATGTGTATAATTCACTCTTATTCAGCCATATAGCCTATCCTGACTACGATATGTGGGTAACGTATGACCCATACGCCAGGCTACACGCTGTCCTCAGGGTGTTCAGCGGTGGCCCAGTCTACATAACTGATGGAGACCCCGATAGAACAGATAGGGAACTCCTTGGGAAAATAGTGTTGCCGGATGGATCCATTACAAGGGTAGACGAGCCTGGTTTACCAACCCTAGACATAGTCTTCAGGGATCCCTACAATGAGGAGGTCTTGTTAAAGATCGCTTCAAAGATAGGTTTCTCAACGGCTATAGCCTTATTCAACATCAATAGGAATGAAAAGAGGATCAGTGATAAAGTAACAGTAGACACTCTTCCATACATTACGGAGGCAGAAGCATACGCCTATTACAAAGTATTCACAGGTGAAACAGGCGTCATAGATAGAAGCGGAGAGGTGCACGTGGAGCTGGAACCATTGGGCGTTGAAGTACTAATACTGTCACCGATAATAAACAATAAAGCCGTGATAGGGTTGGAGAATTACCTGCTACCACCAGCCACGGTGGAATCCCTGATTCTACCTGGTGAAATACTCGTCAAGGCCAAGGCTAAGGGGCGAATACTATACTATAAAGACGCGGGCTTCGCAAGGAAACAGGTTGAAGCAGGCGAGACAGTAAAGATCTAGCTTATGTTTTCTTCGACTTAAACCCACAATCCCTGTTCTGTCTAGTAATTCAAGTAGTTCATTGAGGTACGGCATATCGTTTCCTCCAATCATATCGCTCCATACCTTTTTGTTTCATTAAGACATAAAGAGATACAGCTCGATACAGAAAGCTATAATCTAATGTTTCTACCCAAGTTCACCAGGCGGAATTTATATCGCCAGATGAATACAGGTACTGAAATCTTTTTATGTGTTTAGAGGAGGGGTTTATATGGGTTGGTGGGCTGGGTGGAGTCCCC
>NZ_JBMFMW010000066.1:0-6446 GCF_049970475.1 Desulfurococcus sp. | reverse complement strand
GCTACATACATATCCATTACGGGATTTAATTACCTGAGTCAAGTGGATCAAGCCATGGATATAGATGCACTGCTAGGGTACGGTTTCCCCCGGGGATACATAGAGCTGTTAAAGACTAGGGGGATAGGAAGGCTGAACCCTGTTCAGAGCGAGGCAGTGGAGAAGGGGTTGTTCACCGGGGGAAATCTCGTTGTCTCAGCCCCAACAGCCTCCGGTAAAACACTCATAGCCGAGCTAGCCCTGGTCTACAACTGGCTGAACCATGGGAAGGGAGTATACCTAACGCCGTTGAGAGCGCTTGCCAGCGAGAAGTATGGGGAGTTCAAGACACTGGAGGCTCTAGGAGTGAGGGTAGGGGTTTCAACAGGCGACTACGATGAGCCAGTCGAGTACCTGAGCTGGTACGATATAATAGTGGCTACATACGAGAGATTCGACAGTATACTAAGGCAGAAGCCGAGCTGGCTCCGCGATGTCGGATTAGTAGTCATAGACGAGATCCATATGGCTAGCGACCCTGAACGAGGACCAATAGTAGAGGTTATAGCAGCCAGACTCCTTAGGCAAGGCACCAGGATCATAGGTCTCTCTGCCACAATAGGGAATCCAGAGGCTCTCGCAGAATGGCTTAACGCTGTGCTGGTTAACACCGATTGGAGGCCTGTGAGGCTTGTGGAGGGATACCTGGATAAGAAGAAGCCTGGATTAGTCTTCCCCGTGGATAATAGAGTGGAGAGCGTTGACCTGGAGAACGGGGATCCATTCTTAGACATACCACTACACAACGTGGTTGAACTAGGGTTACAGACACTGGTTTTCATACATAACAGGAGGAAGGTAGAGGATTATGCCGTAGAAGCCGCAAGACACCTTCCGATGCTTCCCGAGGATGCTGTAAAGCCATTTATCAGTGAACTAGAGGATGCGCCAACTAGTATTGAGAGAGACGTGCTTTCAGACCTTATCAGGAGAGGTGTTGGCTTCCATCATGCAGGATTATCCAGTATAGCTAGGAGCACTGTAGAGAAGGCTTTTAGGAGCAGGCTTCTCAAGATAGTCTACGCGACGCCGACCCTAGCTGCTGGAGTAAACCTTCCAGCTAGAAGGGTCCTGGTCTCCTTGAAACGCTATGATGCATCAAGGGGTAGGAGGGTGAATATAAGTATCTCGGAGTACAAGCAGATGGCTGGGAGGGCTGGAAGACCCGGCTATGATGAAATAGGTGAATCAGTGATCACTGATGCATCGAGCAATAGCGAGGCCTTGAAGTATATTAATGGATCCCCTGAGCCGGTTGCAGGCAAGCTTCTCAGTGAGAGAAGCCTCAGGATACATGTCTTATCACTAGTGGCTTCAGGTGAGGCGTCAAGCATCGATGAGGTATCAGAGATCCTTTCATCCACGCTCTCAATGAAGCAGGCTAAGGTCTCACTATTCCAATCAGCGAAGATAATGGGGGCCGTTAAACTACTCGAGGAGTTGGGCATGATTGAGTACTCCGGTATCAATTCCCTGAAAGCTACCAGGCTGGGCAGGGTGACATCCCACACCTACCTGGATCCCTTAAGCATAAGCATATACAGGGAGCTGAAACCAGTCGAGCCTTCGGACATCTACCTGCTCCACGTGGCCTGCTTAACACCGGACTTCAAGAGAAGCTCGCCATATATACAGGATAAGATCGTGGAGAGATTAGAAGACGTTGCTCTCGAGATGGCTGATCAGGGGATGATACCACCGCCCTCGAAAACCAGCCTAGACTATGAGGAGTGGTTGGATGGATTCATGCATGCCATGATACTCTACGACTGGATAAACGAGGTTTCAGAGGATGAAATAGTATCAAGATACATGATTGGCCCAGGAGACCTCTACAGCATGAGGGATACAGCATCATGGATCATCCATGCATTAGCCCGTGTAGAAGCGGTGCTGGGGGATATAAGGTTCCACAAAGCCCTCGACACGTTGTCGAGAAGGATCGAGGAGGGGGTAAAGGAGGATGCATTAGAGCTGATCACACTGAGGCTTATTGGAAGGGTTAGGGCAAGGATACTTATACAACACGGGATCAAGAGCCTCAGGGATCTAGCTGAGACACCGTTATCAAAGATAGCTTCCTTACCGAAGTTCGGTCCAAGGATAGCTGAGGAGATAGATAGACAGCTCAGGGACCTCGGCTATAGGATTAATTAAACACAAGCCTTTAACCTCCTGAAAACATTAAATCTTAATGTGAGACACATGGGTAGACTCATAGTCATCGATAACCCGCTAGCTAAATACTATCTAACACTACTCCGTAAACCAGGTACAACACCCGGACTCTTCAGGGAGTACATGAGAAAACTTGGATTCATAATGGGCTACGAGGTCTCAAGACTACTCGAGTGGGGCAGGGTCTTCGTCGACTCCGATCATGGGAGGGCTGAGGGCTTCTATCCATATAAACCGGTTTACATAATAGGGGTGTTAGGCGCCTCGATACCCTTCACACACGGGTTATGGGATGCCATGCCCTGGGCTGGACTTGGGTTAGTTGCAGCGAGAAGAGTGATCAGTGAGAACAGGGTTGATGCGGAGATATATTATGAGAGGATGCCGAGCAACCTCACAGCTTACACAGTTATAGTAGTGGATCCAACGCTTGCCACAGGAAGGACAATGGTGAGGGTAGTTGAAGAAGTGCGTGCCAGGGGAGGAGGAAGAATCATTGCAGCCACAGTACTCGCCTCCCGCTACGGGGTAGAGTACTTCCACTCAAGGTTCGACGAGATACCATTGTTAGCCATAGAGGTGGATCCAGTTCTCGATAAAAACTATTTCATTATGCCAGGGATCGGTGACGCAGGAGATAGAAGCCTAAGCGCTGACATGGCTTTCGAGCCGAGGCTGGGGCTAGAGTTCAGTGAGCCTGGAGAGGATCGAGTCGAGTAACCCAGGATCTATACAGGCCTCCACCATCCTTGAGCCCAGGCAGGACTCGATGCCCGGTGTGTAAGGTATGTAGCCAAGGTACTCTACATCCCCGAGTACCTCATTGCCTCTCAGAGACTCATTCCCCATGTTCTCGATAAACCCAATCCATTTAAACCCAGCCTCCCTCAGCACGCTTACTAATCTGGCGGCGCTTTTAACAGAAAGGATGCTTGGTGTTGAAACCACTATGGGTTTAACGATGTCTCTCAGCATGTATACTAGATCCAGGTGTTCGTCACTCATGCCTGGCGGTGTATCAATGAATAGGAGTTTTAGTCTGCCCCATTTAACTATTGCCAGTAGCTCCCTGAGAGCACTCCTAGCCGCCTCACCCCGTAGAGGAAGGGGTTTATCAATTGTGTAGGCTACAATTGAGAAGTACTTCAACCCTTTTAAATCATATGGTAGGATCCCCTTCTCCTCTTCATACTTTAACTCGCCGGGGTTCAAGTTAAGCAGGATATGTGTTGAGGGGTTAGTGAAGTCTATGTCGAGCAGCCCTGTCTCGAATCTCCTTGAAGCATGGAGAGCTAGGAGTGTCGAAACAGTTGATTTACCCACACCCCCCTTGCTACTCACCACAGCATATACATTTCTTATGCTCGAGAGATTCCTGACTATGTTATGGATCCTCGGGTCCTCGATCACTCCGACACCACCTCTATTGAGGAGACTCCGCGTCCCTTGACTATGGTGAAGTCCCTGCTACCACACTTAGGGCACTTCACCAGGGCGTAGACGGCTTCAGGCACGAAGTGTATGGCTTCCCTCTCCTCCTCACTTAGTGCTGATGGGCTAAGGCTCCACTTGTAGCCGCATGTACTGCACTCCAATAGGGGTTCCTCGTCCTCGAACACTATATCTTTGATCTCGATGTTATTCATCGATGCCAGCTCCCTTAGGCTGAACCCTAGTATTTCCTTGTCGATGCCTTGAAGTATCCCCAGCCTTATCTTCAGCGTCTTCACTTTCCTATATCCCTGACTCATAACATGGTATATTATTGACTCTGCGAGAGCCCACTCATGAACCATGACTCTACACCACTCGCTCTGTATTTATTTTATTTCTACATAATATAGTTACCTAATGGTGTGTATGCATGGAGAAGACAAGCCGTATACAGGGCTTCTACAAGCTTCCCCTTGAAGAAAGACGGAGGATAGTCTGCGAGTGGGCTGGGCTAACAGAGGAAGAGTGCAGGACACTGAGTGAATTCGGTAATCTACCAGTTAAGATAGGGGACAGCATGATTGAGAACGTTATAGGCGCGATGAGCTATCCCTTCGCAGTAGCGACAAACTTCCTGATCAATGGGAGGGATTACCTTGTCCCAATGGTTATAGAGGAGACAAGCGTCGTAGCGGCTGCAAGCAATGCAGCCAGGATGCTTAGGCATGGGAAAGGGATACTTGCAAATGCTGAGAGACAGGAGATGATCAGCCAAATACACCTGGTTAAAGTAAACTCCCCACGCTTTAAAGCCATGAAGATTATCGAGGCCAAGAAGGAGCTACTGGACTACGCGGCACAGCAGGATCCAACCCTGCTAAAGTACGGCGGGGGTCCCAGGGACCTCGAGGTAAGAGTAATGGAGCACCCTGCTTTAGGCGGGGTCATAATAGTCCACCTAGTAGTAGACGTCAGAGACGCCATGGGTGCTAACACTGTTAACACGATGGCTGAAGCGATAGCCCCGCTTCTAGAGAAGATAACGGGTGGGGAAGCAAGGCTCAGAATAGTTTCAAACCACGCAGTATACAGGGTTACACGGGCATGGGCTGCGACACCTGTCGAAGAAGTGGGAGGCCTTGAAGTAGCCAGGAGGATAATGGAGGCATCTATACTCGCCGAGATAGATCCCTATAGGGCGGTAACCCATAACAAGGGCATAATGAATGGAGTAATAGCAGTAGCCCTCGCGACGGGACAGGATCACCGCGCCATAGAGGCTGGAGCCCATGCATACGCCTCTAGAACGGGGGTCTACAAGCCCCTCAGCTACTGGGAGGTAACAAGCGATAACTATCTTGCGGGAAGCCTTGAGATACCTCTCCAAATAGGCGTTGTTGGAGGAGCAGTCAAGGTACACCCTGTGGCAAAGATAGCATTGAAGATCCTAGGGGTAAACACGGCTAGGGAGCTCGCCGAGGTAATGGCTGCGGTGGGGCTAGCCCAGAACCTAGCCGCTCTAAGAGCCCTCGTGACGGAGGGTATTCAGAAAGGCCATATGAGGCTCCACGCCAGAAACCTCGCTATAATGGCTGGTGCATCAGGAGATCTAATAGATAAGGTAGCCGAGAAAATGATCAGGGACGGTAGAATAAGATACGACTATGCTAAACAACTAGTAGAGAAAGCACTACAGGGCGAGCCATTAGACTAGTTTTTCTCCTTATCCACTTGTATACATTTTTAAAGGTGTACCAGCTCTAGATGTGGTTTCCTACGTTATTTCCACAGACTTCTGCTTCTTAAGAAGCATATCAATATTCTCTATAACAGGTTTATTTCCTGCATCGTGTTTAATCCCTAGCATCTTGGATAATATTTGGCCTCACTGGTTAAATAGGTTTCCATGATGCATTATTCAAAAAGGGGATGCTATGTCATCGATCACGATTGGAATAGTGCAGGCAGGATTCGATGATCTCCCAGCGGAGAACGCTGGTAAGGCTATTGATATAGTGAGGAAGAATTATAAGGAGGCTGATATAGTAGTTCTCCCCGAGTACAGTATGTTGAACCCGTTGAAGATAGGGGATCCAAGACTAGTATACAGCTACTCGGAGACACCGCTTACAAGCAGGTACCTGACTGAGATGGCTAAGCTTGCTGGAGAGCTAGGGGTGTTCATACTGGTACATTTTATAGAGAAAACAGATACTCCACCGCTAACCATGAGCACGAGCATAATAGTGACTGATAGAGGCGAGGCGATACCGGTCTACAGTAAGATGCACTTATTTGACGCATACGGCTTCAGAGAGTCAAGCTTCTTCAAGCCGGGCAATGCACCGGGTAAGATAATATCGATTAAAGGAGTCAAGATAGGTTTCACGATATGTTATGACCTACGCTTCCCAGAGCTGTACAGGATCACCGCTTTAATGGGCAGCGAGATAATAATCGTGCAGGCAGGCTGGGTGAAGGGACCGCATAAAGAGGAGATACTTGATAAACTAGCAAGTATAAGGGCACATGAGAACACTGTCTACATAGTCCTAGCTGATCAAACAGGCGATATGTTCGTGGGAAGAAGCGGCGTGTTCAATCCGTGGGGCTACAGGGAGCTGGATCTAGGCTGGAGGGAAGCATACATTGAATACACGATAGATGCATCCCTCATAAGTGAGGTAAGGGAGAAACTACCAGTTCTACAGCAATCGAAGAATAAATGGGAGATAAGGCTGTTAATGCAATAGGGGCAGCCAGTTAAAACGGGTCGAGCACCGCTAGGAAGCATT
>NZ_JBMFMW010000065.1:0-6505 GCF_049970475.1 Desulfurococcus sp. | reverse complement strand
CAGAGAATACCGGGAGAAACTATCCAGGCTCCACGGGAGAAAAGTAAAAGGTAATAGTCATCGAGGAAAACTAGTGAAGACACCGAGAGAATAAAACGGTTCAAAAATATTTAAAAAGAATTTAGAACCTGTAACAGGCTTAATCCTTGGTGACGTCAGTTTAGTAGTATGGTATAATGATTCTCATGCCTCCAGGTATTTCAGTGACCATGAACTCTACACCGTATACTTCTCTTAGGACATCCAGGTTCTCCATTAATTCATTCAGCCATCCATGGAACGCTATGGAGCCGCTTCTTAGGACTACTATATAGTCGCAGGTGTACGATGCGAATATCGGGTCGTGTGTAGCGATAATTATTGTCGAGGATCCGGACTTCTTTCTAAGTGTTTTGGAGAGGACTGGTTTGAATCCTGTGTCGATATGGGCGTCTGGTTCATCAAGTAATATGTACCGTGGTTTCTTTATCAGTGCTGAGGCTATCACTATTTTCTGTAGCTCGCCGCTGCTTAATTCATTAATATATCTATCCAGTAAACCCGTGATGCCTAGCTCTATTGATGTATTATATATTACCTCCTCGACATCTATGTTTTTAAGCGGGTAAAGCGCCATTTCAAGTACCTCCCTAACCTGTAACTGTAGGGACGTAGATATGGTTTGCTGTGACCCATACGATAGGATCCTTGATAAAACTGTCAGCGGCGTCTTTGAGACCTCTCTTCCATCAATTAGTATCGAGCCCTTGTAGCCTACTAGCCTGGCTAGTGCACGTAAGAGGGTAGTTTTACCTGATGCATTAGGACCCATTAAGCATGTGACTTTATTCTCCATTATTTCGAGAGATGCATTGTTTAATCCCTTTAATCCACCTGTATATTCGACTACTACATTACTGGCCTTAATCACCATATATCCTCCGCCTCGAGAGCAGTAAATATATGAAGAACGGAGCCCCAATGAGTGAGGCGATGGCTCCAGCCGGTATTTCACTCCATATTACAGCGAAGAGCCTCCTGCTTGTAAAGTCGGTTACATAAAGTATTATAGATGATGTGAAGGCCGCTAAAGGCGCGACAACCCTGTTATCACTCCTACCAGATAGGTACCTCGCTATATGTGGTGATGCCAATCCAATAAAACCTATTAAACCGTAGAGTGAGGTGACGATACTGCTGGTTAAACCGGCGACAATTATTGAGATCAAGCGTATAACTCGGGGGTTAAACCCGGTTATTACTGAGAATTCATCGCTTACCTCCAGCGTGTTAAGGGGCCTTGCAAGAATGGGCATCATGGATGCTGAGATGACTAGGGGAATAGATAACATATATAACTTATCATTGGTGGCAACTATGAAGCTTCCAACGAGAAGAAGCTGTGCATACGGGTAAACACGGATCGTTAGATAAGATAGGAGAGCCGATATGCCTGAGAAAAAAGAGTTAACGCCAATGCCGGCTAGCACATATGAAGTAGCTGTGCCAGATAACTTCTCCGCCAGTATGATTGTGAGAAATAAGGCTAAAAGCCCGCCAAGCATCGAGGACAATGGGGTAGCGAGAGTGAAGCCTCCAGCTATTAAAATACTTAGATAAGTAAACACAAGTGAGCCGCTTCCTATCCCGAGTATGTAGTGGTCTACTAGTGGATTACGTAGTGAGGACTGAAGATATACTCCGGTTAAACCTATAATTATGCCAGTTGAAATCACTGAGAGAATCCTGCTTAATCTATAGTTAAATAATAATGAATTGTGTTGAACATCGTTGAGATCGTATATTAACATTATGGAAAAAACAAGTAGTAGGCCTAGAAGCCAGAGATCTCTTTGCTTCATTTCCTCCAATACCTCTTTGCAAGCACCATGGTAATCAACGCTATTGAAGCGACGAGTACAATGATCACTATGACTGAGTATGTTGACGACCCTTCACTACTGGTTACACGAGTAATATTTGACCGTGTTAAAACATTATAGATTACCTGGGGCGCATATATTATAAGGGGTCCCGGCCTCGAGATTATATCTGTTTCCGTCTGGTTTAATACAATAATGGGTTTACCCAGATTAGTTAGCCCGCTCTCTTTTAACGTATTAGAGTTGGGACCGATGTATGTAACTACTATGATGTCTGGATCCAACTCGACTACCTTCTCGAGGCTTATGGATGACCATGAATATATATTGCTACAGGCATTCGATAAACCCAGTCTTTCAAGTATGTCATCTATGTATGTTCCTTTGCCAGCAACCCATATACCACTTGTTAAATCCACTATGATTAATACTTTGACACCCTTGTATTTACTAGTTATTAGATCCCTGTATTTACCTAGTTCACTCTCTAGTTTGATGGTGAAGTCGTCGGCTAGGCTAGTCTTATTTAAGAGCGTAGCAATGGTGTAGAAGTCGCTTAAAACATCTTGCATGCTTTTAGATGAACCACCAGCCAAGTATACTACGGTAATATTATAGTTCTTGAAGAAATCTAATAATGGAACATGAGCCCCTTTATCAGCTAAAACTATATCAGGGTTGATCCTGAGTATTTCTTCGGCTCTTACAGTTGACCACCAGTACCCGCCGACATCAATTACACCATGTGTCTTGAGAATGCTTGAGACGTTAAACCATGTATCGCTCAACGATATTGAATCAGCCCCCACTACTCTATCTAGTTCATCCAGGTAAGCAAGGATCTCCGTGATGGAGGGGCTGAGGGAAACTATTTTAGATGGTGTTTCACTAAGACTTATGGTTCTCCCTGTAGCATCCTGCACTACTATTCCGGCTTTTACAGGTATACTTGCAACTATAAGTAGGGCAAGTATTATTATATACCCGTATTTAATCTGCTTGGACATTTTGTCCAACACCAAACAATACTAGAAGCTATACATCTTAAAAACATTTCCAGGAAGAGATAGACCAAATTAGATGAAATGTAATGTGGTGATCCATGTTGCTGGGGATAACTATGTAGCGAACGCATCTGGACGGAGTTGATAACCCTTAAAGGGATTTAGTCAGATCATTGATTCTGTACATATGTTTACAAGGGCGTTGAGAACAGCTGACTCATATAGTAATGGTATGTGCTTTCTCCATAAAACTAATACTGAGTTGTTTTCTAGGAGAGTTGCAGGCACAAGTTCGATGTATCTTCTACTAAGTTCTTCGGGGACCAATGGGAATACTATTCTATCTGGTACTATACCAATAACCTCTATACATTCTCTATCCCTTGTTTCAACAATGATCCAATCTCTTATCTCTACTATTTTTGACTCAACTTTTTTAAGGAGGTCTGGATCAACTGGGTGAAATATTGTGAGGAGGTATTGTTTAACTGGTTGCGTAATTATCGATGCTTGATGAATACCCTCTGTTATGAATTCATATAGTTCCGGGCGTGTTTTCTGAAGTGATTTAACGTATTCATTTATCCGGCGTATTCTTCTCTCTCCTATACTGGTTTTCCTTGACACCGAGACTCTTCCAAGACCCTCCTTATGCATTCCCAGCATGACTACTAATAGCTCTGCTACAGTGAATCCCGATTCCCTTGAAATATTCTTAATTGTTTCCAGTAAGCCGCAGTTGATCACTGTTAACCACTATTTGCTGCTTATGAATTCTATTACTTCCCTGGACTTCATTATTCTGCATCCAAGTATGGTCTTCATATAGTTTAATGCCCATTCGTGGTCGCTTCTACTAAAAGCGCTCACTGCATCCTCGACCACTATAACCTGGTACCTGTTATAGAATGCATCCATTGCCGTGTGGAGTACGCATATATGAGTATGTATACCTGTTATAATCACGGTGTCTACGCCTAGGTCTCTGAGTATGTAGTCTAGGCCTGTTTCCCTGAAGCCGCTATAGGATCTCTTATATAATACTATATCGCTTGGTCCAGGCCTCAGCTCCTCTATTATCTCCGACTCTGGATCATTATGCATTGCATGCGGTCCCCATATGGATAACTCATGATCGAATGGGTAGTGGTGATCGGCTAGGTATATAACTGGGAATCCTCTTTTATGCATGGTGCTCGTTAGATCCTTTATCACAGGGATTATTCTCAATGCCTCCGGGCTTCTTAGTCTACCATGTACAAACTCTTTCAACATGTCCACTACTAGTAGAGCCGGCCTCAAGAACGACACCAGTTATTGATATAAGGTGGTTGAGGGAATTAAAAGTTAGTGTGATGACCGACTTCGGTTCTGAGTTAAAGCGATGAAGACCCGTGTGAGGGCTGATATTAACGGGATATACATCACACGTTGTCCCATGCAACCTTGGAAGCGTATTCCAGATATATATCGTATATATTGATAGGTAGTCTTTTTAAAGCATTCCAGGAATAATAGTTACTTGGTGATAAATATGAATGAGCACGCATCACTATATGAAAATGATCCAGTATATCAGATGGCTGTGAAGCAATTACGTGAATCAGCATCGCTTCTAGGATTATCCGATGAAATCGTCGAGATACTCAGACACCCGGAGAAACTGGTACAGGTTAAAATCACTATTAGGAGGGATAACGGTAAGCTAGAGACGTATCTAGGCTGGAGAAGCCAGCACAATAGTGCGCTGGGACCTTATAAGGGAGGAGTAAGATACGGTGAAGACGTGACTCCTGGTGAAGTAGTTGCTTTATCAATGTGGATGACCTGGAAGACCTCCCTAGCTGGCATTCCTTATGGCGGTGGAAAGGGGGGTGTAAGGGTTAACCCGAAGGCTTTAAGCCAGAGAGAGCTAGAAGAGTTAAGCAGGAAGTTCTTTGCCGGCATAGCCAAGGACGTAGGCCCCGAGGTAGATATACCTGCCCCAGACGTATACACTAATCCACAAACAATGGCATGGTACTTCGATGAATATAGTAAGATAGTAGGGTACCAGGCGTGGGGAGTTGTTACCGCGAAGCCCGTGGAGCTTGGAGGATTATATGCAAGGGTTGTATCAACAGGGTATGGCACAGCTCTCACTGCAAGGGAGGCGGCTAAGAGATGGATAGGTGGATTGGCGGGTAAAACAGTTGCAATACATGGTTTCGGAAACGTTGGCATATATGCTGCGAAATATCTTACTGAATGGGGTGCAAGAGTGGTTGCTGTAAGTGATAGCAGTGGATACATATATGATCCGAACGGATTAGACATCGAGGAAGCAATAAGGGTTAAGGAGACAACAGGCAAGGTGACAAACTATAAGAAGGGGGATGTAAAGGTCTCTGGAAACCATATGGAACTACTTGAATTACCCGTTGATATCCTAGTACCAGCTGCAACACAGGATGTTATAACAAAGGAAAACGTTAATAGAATAAAGGCTAAAGTCATTGCTGAGGGCGCTAATGGTCCAACCACGCCTGAAGCCGAGAAGGTATTGTATGAGAAAGGTGTGATCATAGTGCCAGATATATTAGCGAACTCAGGAGGAGTAACGATGAGCTGGATCGAGTGGAGCCATAACAAGATGGGGTGTTGGCTCACTGATGAGGAGGCATTATCGAGGCTGGATAAAATGATGACGCTGAACTTTAATAGGGTGTACGATGAGTGGAGAAAGAGGTTCTCAGAATATCCAATGAGGACTGCTGCCTACGCTATAGCTGTAGACCGTGTCGTAAAGGCTATGAAGCTAAGGGGATGGATCTAACCCTCGTTTTTTCCCCTCTTGTATAAAACTCTGTTATTTTTATCCCTGATCTCTTCAACCCTGTGCAATGGTATGATCTCGTTATGTGTGTATATATATCCTGCCCGTAGATCGATTATTAACTCGCCGGGCACAGGCTTCAGGATTTCACCACTCTCTGCCCGATATCTTATGTAGATTACATAATTGTTTTTAAATCCGCCGAAAACTATTCTCCTAAGCCAGTTCTCTAACTCTCCTCTCTTACGTCCCATATCTACTTAAGCCACCTTCAAGCACCCGATCTAAGTGATCCGTTTGAGACTACTTATAGCTTAACCTGGTTAAGTGGGCCTCGATTTAAGAGATAGTGGTTTTTAATTCCTTCTCTAATAATTTATCAGGTAAAGTCATGGTAAGTGATGCTACCAGCGTCTCAATTAGTATGAGGGGTAGTTATGAGTAGGAAGAAAATAATGGGGCTGATAATCACTTTTAGCACACTTGTCTTCAGCGTCATTTACACCTATTTACTGTTCTTCTCCACACACCAAGTCCAGGCTCTGACATTAAAGCTCACAGTATATTTCTTTGTAATCGTTTTACTAGCATCCCTATTTATAGTCGGTTACACCTTACTGAGGACAAACGTATTTCCTCCGGAGGAGGTTGAAGAAACTGTTTCCAGTGAGAAGGCCTAGGGATACAGGGGGTTCAGGTCTCACATAGGTTTATATAAATTGGTTTCATCCCTTCATCCTTGTTCCCCCTGTATCCCCTTTGGGCTTGCATATGGCTTAGGGGTGTTCGCGGGCACCCTACATCTTGAATTAAGGAATAGGTTT
>NZ_JBMFMW010000064.1:0-6614 GCF_049970475.1 Desulfurococcus sp. | reverse complement strand
GGGCAGTACGTTATTATGACCTTGGGTATCCTCAAGTCTAACACCCGTAAACACATCTATCCAGATAGTCATAGGCTAAGTGATTTAAAAATATTCCCTCAACCACCTGATACAGGGGGCATTAAGACAACTGTATCCATATCCATTAGGACTGTGTCAAGGCCTTTTCCAGGAGTCTTCGAATTATGTAGTACTATAATCTGCGATGTACCCTGCAGTAATTCACTAATATACTTAGCTAACCCTGGATGCCTCTCGCTAACAATCTCCAGGAGTCCTCTTAGAGTACTCCCTTTATTCAACTCTATAACCTCCTCCCTAGTGCCTGCCTTACTCTCCAACCAAAGCATGTATCTAACTCTCACCTTCATTGCTTCTCTCCCTTGCTAATGCTTCCTCATGTAGCCTTCTCCATTCTTCGTCACTTAACTCCCTGTATTTCTCCAGTAATACATCTCTTTCCCCGGGGTTCTTCATGAAGAAGTATACGGCATAGCTGCAAATCGGCTCTATAAGCCACTTATTCTCCCTGGCTAGTTTTACAGCATACTTCATGAGCTTCCCCGCTATACCCCTACCTCTGTGCTGGGGAGGAGTATACGTGGATATAAGCTTCATGACGTTGTTTTCAACGCTGTACCTTATATATGCCTTGCTCCCATCTGGTAGTCTAGTATATATCACTGTAGATGTATGGCTTATTTCATATTCTTCCCCGTTCAAACTAGGTCACCCTAACACTATTATCTAGGGCAATCCTTAAAACAATAAGCCATAATAGTCTTGGTTACAGTTAATATACTAATGGTGGTTGAGACGCCTAGAATAGCCTGTAGCGTGATCAGTGTACTAGCCATACTATTACTTATAATCCCCATGGCACAGGGAAGCATCGGTAATCTAGTGGTGAAGACCCTTATCTACGAGGGGGTTATAGAGTTATCTCTCATGGGTAAATCCATTAAAGACGTCATAGGCCTCAATATTTCAAGCCCAGTTTCACTTTCAATAACATATAAGGTTGAGGAAAACATCTCGTTTACACACCCTGAGCTAACACCTTACGCGTGCAGTATACACATTTACATAGTATCTGTAACAGGGTCGACACAGCTACCAGAAAACTGGATAAAAAAACTGGGTTCATGGAGTAATAGTATTGAGCTACAAGGGGATGAGTGTATTAATCCACCACTGGTTTTATTCATCAGGAATGGTGAGATAGCCCTGGATAACATATCTAAGACAGGTACCATGACAGGTATCACGAGGCTAGACGTGGATACAGTGCACTTGGTAGGCGGTAACCCCTTCTTAACGCTTAATC
The DNA here is from genome assembly GCF_049970475.1 of Desulfurococcus sp. NCBI lineage: Archaea > Thermoproteati > Thermoproteota > Thermoprotei > Desulfurococcales > Desulfurococcaceae > Desulfurococcus > Desulfurococcus sp. The sequence continues at coordinate 5,287 of NZ_JBMFMW010000064.1, read as the reverse complement.
ACACCATATACTCGAGCTTCTGGAGTCTATATTACGAGCCCTTATCAGGGATAGTAATATACTATACGCAAGTATATAATAATAGAAGCCCCGAGGGTGATGTCTTCTTCTACTCATTAACGTTGATGCTGAATAATTACCAGGATATATTCTATGATATCGTAAAAAGAGAGGTAATAGATTTAAGACCTCTGAACTCCTCGACCACTCCCAGCATCATATTGGTGTATCTGAACTCATTGGGTAATTCAAATGATATCCCCCGCATAAATTCAACAAACAACTCCATAACTATATTATTCGATGAACCCACATACTGTTTCATAGAGGCCGGTCCATTTGACCCTCTGGTGAACATCAGCTCTAATATAGAGTTATTCAGGTATTCCACGATCAACGGATTAACCATATATTATAGTATGAAGACCCCGTGTAAAATCCTATGGTTTAATCTAAGTAATCCCATGAATACAGGGGGAAGCCCGGTGGCGAGCGAGAAGGGAGTACCCCCTAAGTATATACAGCCGGGCATGGATTCGATTATTTTCACTATAATGACTGTCTCCGCGGTCTTATATATAGTATATTCCGTGATCAACTGGCTCATCAAGGAGTACTATGATGTCATCTTTCCCGCTTTAAGCCATGCTTCAAATTATACCTGTATACAGACAACGGGTTCCTGCCGCCCTTGCACCTATCACTTATAGGACATATATTCGTAGACTTCATTTTCTCACAGCTGTAAGGCATGTACTTCTTCCTACTACCCTTCATACCCGAGATATGCTCTACTTGGTACCTGGCTATTTTCTCATTGAAATCCGGTGTCTTCCTGAAATACTCCAGTATAGAATCCACGTCGAGACCTATATTAGCTAGAAATGCTGCAAGGTTAAATCTCTCCTCATGACTCGGGTTCCCTCCTGACTCAACAATACTAATTATCCTAGATATACATGGTGGAAGGGCTTCGGTGATCAGGCCGCCTACTTCACTGGTTTCCATGGTTCCTCTCGCAGTGATGGATTTAAACCACCCGGCATCTACTAGTTTCTCCCTGGCCTTATCAATGAAATCCTGGAGAGGTATATTCAGCGAACTAATATCCATAGACGCAGCATCAGTGATTATATGCTTGATCACCGCTTCCTCAAGGATTCTCAGAATCATTCTCTTATTCATATAAACCTTCCCCTCCGAGACAACATTATTCTCTAAAGAGTATGCAGGGTCCTGTGAAAGCCTCTCCGCCACGATCCCCGTGAACTCTATCACCGGGAGGGAATAGTTAAGCGGTAAGAATGCACCTCTAGCCCTATTCTTCCCCCCGCCAACATTATTAGTGAATACCGGGAGCGCAGGTGGATTCTCGACGTACACTAGGTGGAGACCTATTTTTGATGCTATGGAGAGGATGACGGAGTCATCCTCTTTGAAGAGACTTCTCCTCGCTGACTTAGCGTATGCTAGGGCAATCCTATTAATTAGTTTCCTATCCCCGATGGATTTAGCCACCGCTAGAAGAAGCTTATAACATGCAATACTCTCATATTCATCCATGAAAATCTTCGTGTTAACCCGCATTCTCTCTGAGAGAATATCTGTGAGAACTAATGGAAATATTTCGCGAAGCCTGTCGAGGGCGCCTCTAATGATTATCGATATAATCGTTGAGGAATCAGTGTCCCGAGGTAATCCAAACCTACTTGGACTAAAGTCGCTGGGGCCAGCTACAAAGGGGTATTTAATCAAGTCTATGTGAGCCATTCTACCTCCCTTTACCTAGTTGTATAAATACCGAGAGATATAATCGTGGTTATATTATTGTAAAATGTGAACATGTTTTGGGCATATATGTTTCTTCAGAGGGGTCTGTTTTAATCACGGTTCATCCGATAGCGTACTCATCACCATAAATAAAATATATAGGAGGCGGGCTCAGCGCTTTGGCCCCACATCACTCTTCAGACGACCCCTATTTTCAATAGAGGTCCCCATACATCATTCCCGCGTTGTAGACCTATACCTACTGAGGGTTCGGGTCTAGTGGATATTTGTGATCGCTTGTAGATATTTTTAATTACTTCATCCCCTTATTTCTTGCTCTCCCCCTTCCTCGGGCTTCATTGTTCACTGGGGGAGCGATTTGGGGTGGTCCCGGGCACCCCCGCATACGCTTGTACAGCTCTCAGCCAGCAGTAATAGTAGGAGTATACAGGTTTATAAGTTTTTAGACGCTGGGTCACCCTGGATGGGCTCCCTGACCAGGGTATATGTGTTTGAGGGGGAAGATAGTTAAATCAGGTGTAAACACCCAGTATACCCATCCAGAGAACACCGGGGGAAACTGAAGAAACCACACGGGGGAAAAGTAAAAGTAATAGTCATCAAGAAAAATGAGTAAAGAAACCAAGAGAATAAACACATCCAAAATATCTACAAGGAATTCAGAAAGTATTTAGAACCTGCAACAGGCTATTTAATTCTTTTAACCTCGAAAACTATTTTCTCATAGCCTCTTACTTTTACACCGGGTTCCACGTTGAATACCAGTAGCCTGCCCCCACTGGTTATAACATATGGAACCCCTAGATCAGCCTCGATGAATCTACCCGTTTCAGGGAGCATCCAGTATACTCTATAGCCATATTCAACCGTTTCCTCCTCGTAGATATCCTCGAACACGTTTACACCTGGTTTCAACTCTCCTTTAAACACAATTATGAAGACTATATATGGGTATTCAATGCTACCTCTAAAACCTATGTCGACACCTATAACTCTTGGAAAACACGGCTTACCGTTGAGTTTAACCTCCTCCATGTCAAGGTAGAACTGCATGTTTTTAGCCAGTGCTTCTTTTTCCTCCGCTAGCTCATCGCTTGTTAAACCATGGTAGTAGTGATCCGGGTCGTGGTAATCGAAAATCACCACTTCATTGATCCAGCCTGATTCCAATACATGGAAGAAACCCATGCCGTAAAGGGGTCTGGGCTCCCTCATTTTTTCTCCACTATTCTCCTATATGCTTCCTTACCCTTATCTGTTAGTCTTAAGTAATTATATTTACCAGTCCTAGCAACTGTTATGAATCCCTCTTCCTCGAGTCTCCTTATCCTTCTGCTCACACTTGACTTAGGTATCCCGGTCTTATTCGTTATCTCGGCCTGAGTTAATCCAGCGTCTCCAGCCTCACCTAGGGCCCTTAATATGCTTCTCGAAACGGGATCATTTAAGACATCGACCTTCTCGATTCTACCTATACTGGTCCTCCTCCACCTTAGAACAATGATCACTATCGCGACTACTGTTATTAGTATTAGTAGTAAGGGGAACAGTAAGTTTAATAGATTGAATTGAGTGGAGGAAGGGGATGCAGTGTTCACGGGTATCTTCAACACTATGAAATATATCGCTGGATCATGTGTTCGGATCACTGTTGTATTAGTTAACGTCTGAATACTGTAACCAGATACCCTAGGGTAGGAGTCTATTATGACGTCATATATTCCGGTCAAGTATATCTCCACGGATACGTTCACTGCTCCACTGGCATAATCCAGTAAATCCAGCGTCGCTGTATAAGAACCTATCGAGGCTTCCTCAGTTAAGTTACTGACCGTGAAATACAGCGTCACCGTCGAAGCATTGGATACGAGGAGTGATGCAACCCCACTGTTATCATCGTAATTTACCACCAGAGAACCTGTTGGAGGATTCATAGTGTAGTTAAAGAAGTAGAGGGAGGCGTCGCTGAATATCTTGATGGGCAGATCCACATTACCTATCTCACCAGGCGTGAGCGACATAGTGATCGAGACACTGAGAATCCCTGTCCCCTCGATCGGGTTGTAGAAAACAACGTACTCGACACTCTCGATCCCCTGCTGCGTACCCAGCACTACATGGGTTAAACCAGTGAGCATGCAGAGTACTAGCAGCAGTAACAGGTATGGGTTTAAACCTCTCCAGGTAAACATGTTAAACACCGTTGTTTTTCCTATAATAAAGTTAGGTTAATAATTATTAAACATCATCTCTAGTGAAATAGTGGTATAAAGGTTGTAAACCATGTGGATGTACAGCGAGCTATATAGTTGCCCGCTTACAGTAATCCTAGGAACCTTTACGTACAGGGGGTATAAGGGGTGGTCGGTGTTACCAATACTCAACTACAGGGTATCAATACTCAGAAGGGGCGATGCATGGAGGACTGTGACAAATATACGTGAGCCTCAATGGTATAAGAGATGCCTCGATATATGTAGAAGCATTGCAGATGGCATTAAATCGACCGGTAACATCGTGATGGATCTCTCATTAAACGCGTCATTCTACGGTGGAATAGGCACTTATATTCTCTTAGAGACTGGCTTAAGACCGCTATCCCTCGACATAGTTAACACCATGGTGTTTAAATTCTACCTGAAGCCATACACCAGTGGAGGCAGCTATGTAGAAGGAAGGTTAGAAGACTGGTTGCTTTTACAAACAGGTTTAAGAGAGGGGTTAATGAAACCAGTCTTAGATGCCTGTGAAAGCCTTGGATCGGTTAAGGACGATACATGCATAATCAACAGCGATTTAGGTGAGGTGGCGATAACACGTGGATACATCAATGAAGACGATTGGCTACATATAGTACCCGATAACTCACCGTTTAGACACGTTTTAACCCTTGAAACCCGTGTCAACCGATCTTAAAGGTGGCCCGCTGTATAAACAAGTTATAATAGGGTTAAAACCAATTGATTATGGCAGAGAGTAGTGGTGGGGAAATAATGAAGAACAAGGAGAAAGAGAAGGAGTACCGATTCATCCCGGGCGTGATACTCGACGACGCCGATGAAGAAATAATATATAGTTTAACAAACGGTTGCAGCACTTGTGCTAGATGCCCACTTAAAGGATTATGTGGGTAATCCATATTGGAGCGCATAGTCTCGAGAGGGGAGAGGATAAGGTATAAGTGTATCAGGAGCGGCACCTGCTGCGGCAGCGGGCCTAATGTGGCTTTAACAGCCTTCGATATATGTAGAATAGCCAGGTTCCTTAACACAGAGTGGAGGAGCCTGGTTGGCAGATATATCTACGCTGTTATAGCCGATCAAATCCCCATACCTGTTTTAAGAGGCATCAACAATAGATGCGTATTTCTCCAAACCAGTAACAGCTTGCCGACATGTAGTATCTACCCGGCTAGGCCGAGGAGATGCAGGCTATTCCCTTTCATACCCATCTCCCCCTCGATAAAGGATAAGATGTATGTCTCAAGAATATGCCC
>NZ_JBMFMW010000063.1:0-7046 GCF_049970475.1 Desulfurococcus sp. | reverse complement strand
AAACCTGTATCTTAAGATTGAAACAAGGTACCCAACTGGGAGCTTTATGGATAGAGCAATGAGCGTGTCTGTGTCCATGGCCGTGTACTTCGGCTTCTAGAAGGCAGTGATCGCTAGCAGTGGTAATGCAGCCGCATCTCTAGCAGCCTATGGGGCTAAAGCCGGTATAGAAGACTATGCATTTGTCCCTGATTTCGCTGGCTATGGTAAAATAGCCCAATTACTCTATTATGGAGCCAAAGTATTTAAGGTTAGATGGAGTGAAGCAGAGGATCCCACGGTTAAAATGATGCGTATCCTCTATGAGGAACACGGCTTCTACCCGAGTCCAAGCTTCGGCGTCTTCAACCCATACCAGGTGGAGGGACCTAAGACCATCTCTATGGAAATAGTAGAGCAATTGAAATGGATGGTTCCGGATCAAGTTTTTGTACCAACCGGTGCAGCCAGCCTATTAACCGGGGTCTTCAACGGGTTCAGGGACTTCAATATGGTTGGATGGATAAACCGGTATCCTAAGCTAGTAGCTGTACAGCCCGAGGGAAATCACCCCTTTGTAAGGGCTTGGAGAGAAAGGGCTGATCCGATGAATATACGTCCCTGGGAGAAGCCGCCGGATACAATAGCTACCGGGCTAGAAGACACTTATCCATGGGATGGCGATGCCGGATTAAAGGCCTTATACACCACCAATGGTTACGGTGTAGTTGTAAGCGATAAGGAAATACTGGATTCAATGAAGATGCTGGCTAGTCTTGAAGGTGTATTCGCTGAGCCAAGTGGTGCAGCCGGTTTAGCCGGCCTAATAAAGGCTATTGAGGAGAAACAGGTGGATAGGGATGAAGTAATCGTGGTACTAGTCACAGGACACGGCCTAAAGGATCCTGATATAATTAGGAAAACAGCCGGGGAACCCCCATTAATAAACCCAAATGTTGAGGAATTCAGGAAGACTGCCCGCGAATTCTATGGTGTTTTAGCCTAGTCTTAATCAAATAAGGTTTTTCACTCCCTATCCTAAATATTATTGCCTTGAGTGTGTCATCCATGATGATTATTCATACAGGAGACCTACACTTAGGGTGCTCACTTTCCAGGGAGAGCCCCCTCGCCAGATTCTACATAGATGTTCTAAAGGAGCTAGTGGAGAAAGCTATTCGTGAAAAAGCTATTGTGCTCATCTCGGGTGACTTCTTCGATCATTATGATGTAAGCTACTCTTTAATGATAGAGGTAGCCAGGTATCTCAGGCAATTACGCGATAATAATATAGAGGTGGTTGTTGTACCGGGAAACCACGATAATGCTAGAAGCGGTAGAGGGGTGCTCGACCTGTTTAATGAAGCTGGGTTAATCAAGTTAACCAGGTACGAGGAAATAGGGGGGCACCTGTTGCTTTATCCTTTGAGAATAAATGACTATGACTTCTATGGTGTACCGGGTTTCAGGAATCAGGCTGAGTCAAAGTATATTAAGGAAAACCGGGTGAAATTCGTTAAGAAGAATAATGAGAATAATGTAATCATCTTAGCACACGTAAGCGTGGAGTTTGCTGGTTTCAGGCCACGTGATTACAACAGGCAATATGGTATGATAGATGTCGTTGAGAATGAACTGTGGAGGATAATGCCTTCTGGGATAAAATATGTTGCACTAGGCCACATACATATCCCGATACCCCAGGAGAGAAAATTCAAATCCAACATAGCTTACCCCGGGGCACCAATAGGCATGAATATTGAGGACTTAAGGGAAACAGCACTACTTGAGAGGAAAGGAGTTAGGAGAAGATTCCTCATGGTAGATTTAGAAGGAGATCTTCCCTTGGTAGAAGCCGTAGAGCTGGAATCATCCCCGAAGATAATGTATGAGAAGGCCTCGTATATTAGTATTGATGAATTAAGGAAGCACATATCAAGTATTGTTAAAGACGGAGCAGATTACCATGGATTCATATTCGAGGCTAAGGTTGAAGGATTAAAGGATGAACAGGTAAACGAGCTACGTTCCTTTATTCAGGAGATCCAGCGGAGCTATAATAAGCTGGTATACTTAAGACTCCCTGAAGTCAGCGGCGTTGAAAACGTTTTCGCAGGCTACGACATCCATCAAGTAGATACAGGTAGTTTATCAATAGAGGAGATTGAAGAGAAAATCCTCAACGAGTACGCTGGAAAACTAGGCTTAAGGATCCCCATTGAGAAAATCAAGGAGATCCTGAGGCTACTCTACGAAGAAAAAGGTGAAAGGGGTAGATACTATTATAAGGAACTCTATGAGAAAATCAAGAGTATTCTCCAGGAATCCTATAAGGGGGGCTGAGAACACTTGAATGTCTTCTCAGAGATCCTGGAGAAATATGCTAAGCTGATGCACAGCGATTACCTAAGATCACGTGAGAACATAATTGTCAGAGAGAGAAACAGGTTATATGAGAAATTCTATAAGGCGGCATATATACCATTAGTATCCCAGGAAAAACCCGTGGTATTCGTTGACTCGGGGAGATTGGATTTAGAGACCGATGTCTCCTCGCTTACGATAGTTAACGTTGGTGCATTAATACGTAATAAAGAAGGAGAGCTAATTCTTCCAGGTGAGTACCTAGGTAATCCCGAGGCTCCATTAGCGGAGACGATCATTGTTTACTCGAGCATTGGTGCCGAGAAAAGGGAAGACATGGATTTATCATTCAAGATCATCATGGAACCCGTAGGGTATTCTCTGTTTTTAGATGGAAGAGATTCCTATAAAATATCTAGTGAACTCTCGGAGAAAATAAACAGGGATCTAGCAAGCTCAAGGATGAATATCGCTAGGAAAACCCGTATACTGAAACGTATCCACAGTTATATCACACAACTAATCGAGATAGGATACCTCGCAAGGATAATCAGTAGGAAACCTGGTTGTATAGGCGTCGTAGACGGTACATTGATCAGGTGGTTGAGTGTTAAAGGTGCACGGATAAGTGGATATAGAATATTCTCAACACTCTCCGGGTTAGATGAAGCTATTCTTGAAACACACTTAGATTCCATTATTGGGATTTCTAAGACGTCGAAGTTTACAACTCTTGCAAGAGCCTTTAACTTATTCAACAAGTATGAGAAACGAGAGAATGGTGTATACGGCTACGTTGATTCCGAGTCAGCTAGGGCAGCGGCTAATGTATTAATGGATATTATCGCCAAGCTCGATGTCGATGTAGCTGAAGAGGCCAGTAGAATTTTTAATAGGATAGTATTCCAGGATGGAGGCATATGGAGCTTTAGAATACCGGTATCAGGCGATTTCAAGCAGATATTTCACGCAGAATACTATACTAGGGAGCCCGTGTTAAATATAATTCATGAAGGTAGCAAGCCCACTGTAAAAGTCAATGAAAAACTAGCAGAGCACTTAGCTGAGAAAATACACTATACTCTTCCACAAGTATTCGCCATAAGGAGTAATATCCTGGGATTACCGCCCTATGGATTCATGGAGGTTGATAGGGAGGTCAGAATAGATAAGCATAAAGCCAAGATCATATATCAATCATTCCTGGTAAAGCTTCATGACATCACCGGTAGGGAAGACCATCCCTTAATACAGGTTTTCGAGTCTACCTTGAAAATGAGGTATGGTTACAGGTGATCTACATGCCCATTAAGATAGGATTTATATATGAATTGGAGGGCAATACTATCAGGGTGGCCCTTACATCTCAAGATTATAATCCAGGACTAGGCGACCTATTATATGTTAAAGAAGGAGACAGGACAATCATACTTCAAACAGTAAGCTACGAGGGAAGGATACCTATAACCCCTGCAAGTATACGGGCTCCAAGTCAAAACGTTTTAACCGATATATCCAAGGAGATGGGGGTTCTCGCATCACTGTTCCTTGAGATATCCAGTATCAACAATAAGCCGACTCTACTAAAGCCGAGAAGGCCACCTAGATTAATGCAACCCGTATTTCTCCTGGATCCTAGTGACACCGAAGCCCTTGAGATACTGAAGACCCTCAGCGAGCTTACAAGCGAGAAAAAAGACGATACATCAACCATAGCATACCTAAGAGCTGGCACTACCTGGTATGGCGGATCAAAGTATGTTAGGGAGGCCGGGTTCAAGGTAAGCCTGAAGAATATGCTAAGAAAACACGTTATTATAATTGGTCAAACCGGTTCAGGTAAAACCTCCGGCCTGAAAGGATTACTCATTAGATACGCGTTGGAGTCCCAGGAGAAAGTAGGATGGCTTATAATAGATAGGCATGGAGAATATACTGAGGGATATAGTGGTGGAAAAGGCTTCATATGGTATATGAATACGGCTTTGCGCAACAATAAATGGCTTTCCAACGTGGAAATTAAGGCGATTCGATTAACAACCAGCATAGACGCCAATAAAGATAAAAGCTATCACCATGAAACATTCAGCCTTGTTGAGTCACCATTAAACGCCAGCAGTATAGAGCTTAAAGAATTCATGGCTCTGCTTGAGAGACGTATGGGGATAGAAATGACTGGGATGCTCGAGGAGTTCGCCGACATAATATCTAATATCTTCTATGAATTAGGGAAAAGCGGTGATGAAATAGCGAGGAAAATAAGTAGTGTATTCATAAGTACGGATAACGAGCCGAATGGAAACTTAATTGCTCTCATACCACTACTCTACGCTAACATGGTGGTATATGAGAGGGGAGCCCAGGGAAAAGATAGGAAGGGTCTCTTTAAAATGCTTATCGATAGAGGCATATATACCCATCACATCAGGATCATTAGAAGAAACATCCTGAATATAATGGGATGGAAGATCAGGCGAGAGAAGATCACTGATACAAGCACTATGAGTAAGAAGAGCATCTATATAGACGTGATAGATGATTCAAATAGTATTGTAAAAGTTAACCAGTTATTGAAAGATCCTGTATCGCTTGCAGTGGTACTTGTGAAATTCCTTGGAAAACTTAGTGAACTCGGTGAACCAGGAGACTTTAATTATCCCTGGAAAAGCATTGTATCCATACATGGTGTTAAATCTGATAGTGTTGGTGAACCCGGGGCAGTGTTTACTAGTGAACCAGGGATGAACATAGATGAAATCATTAACACCATCGAAAACGGGAACATAGTCATCCTGGATGTCTCGCAACTTAGTAATGAACAAGCAGACTTAATTGCTCTAACCATCTCAAGGAAGATCTTCGAGAACAGGTTGATGGCTGGTGTTGAAGAGTCGGCAAGAAAACCCGTTGTGGCCATAGTCTCTGAGGAAGCCCCCCTCTATTTAAGCCCTGATAAGGTTGAAAACCCATTCAACCCCTTTGCCAGGATAGCCAGGGAAGGCCGTAAGTTCAACGTTGGCCTTATAGCTATAACGCAACTTGCCAGTATGATCGAGAAGCAGATACTAGGCAACTTCAACACCCTAATAGTATTAAGGACCAAGAGTAGAAGCGATATTGAATTACTAAAGGATATAGGAGTACCATCTGAAACCCTTCCATTCCTCAATGATAGAGAGGGATATCTCTATACGCCGGATCTCCCCATTAAAGAACCATTACCAGTATATATACCAGCGTGGTTTGAGCATGAAGATGATATAAGGAGAATAGAGGAGAAACCCGGTGAACCGGATAAGGGTAAATCCAGCAAGGAGGATCTAAAAAGTATTCTCCTGTGATTAAGGGGGCTCTCTGATGAGAATTTATGGATTAATGCTTGAAAATATACGGAGCTTTAAGAACGAGTACATAGTGTTCCCTAAGAAAGGGGTAACCGTTATACATGGCGAGACAGGAAGTGGTAAAACAAGCATACTCATGTCTATAAGTGCGGCATTATTTGGGCTCCAAAAAGAGGGCAAGGATCCATTTAGGGCATTTGCATATCCAACAGGTAAAGACCTATTGAGGGCTGATGCATTAAGGGGTAGGATACGACTCTTATTCGAGCATGAAGGCAGGGTATACCTTGTTGAAAGAGAATTCAAGAGAAGTAGTAACAGCGTGGTTAATGTTGACCGGAATAGGCTTGAAGAATACATCATAAAGGAGGATAAGTTGATCAAAGTAAACAGCCTGATTCTCGGAACAGAAGAATTGAACAAGAGAATCCGGGAGATCCTCGGGATAAAAGAGAGGGCTAGGGAGAAACCACTCCTATTCACAAGCGTGCTCTATGCCCCCCAATTCAACATACATGAAATTCTCAGTCTAGATAGCGAGGAGAGAGGCGAGATCATAGAGAGATCCCTGGGACTATACAAGTACAAGGAGTACAAGAATAATAGCAATGCAGTAAGAGACATGATTAAGGATAAAATAGATGAATTAACCGATAAAATCGATGGGCTGAAGAAAAAGCTTAAAGACAAAAACAAGCAGAAACTACTCGAAGAGAAGCAGAGATTAGAAAAGCAGTTAAAAGAGCTTGAAAAAATACTCGTGGAGAAGCAAAAAGAGCGTGATGAGCTAGATAAAAGAATAAAGGAGCACCAGAATCGCCTTAGGGATATGGAGCGAAGAATAGGCGAGTTACAGAGCAGGATAGGGCAAGCTAGGAAACAAGAGGCTAGGCTGAGAGATGTGAGAAACGAACTAGCTAAAATAGCGCTTAATCTAGGCAAGAATGCTTCGACTGGTTATACAGAGTTACTAGAAGAATTAAGGAGAAGAGAAAGAGAAATAGAGGGGAAAGTAAGGGAGCTACAAGACATAGAATCTGAGCTAGTAGATAAGCGTAAGGAAATTGAGGAAGAATTAAACGAGGCTAAGAGAAAAAGGGAAGATATAATGATGAGGCTTGGGAGACTTGAAGCCGACGAGGAAAACCTTACAAGACAAGAACAAGAATTAAATAAGCAACTCGAAAAATACAGGGATCTCTTAAACAAGGGGATATGCCCCCTATGCCTCCAGCCGATACCACATGAACACGGCATTAAACTAATTGATGAAGTCCAAGGAAGATTAGAGGAAGTAGGGAAAAAGATAAGGGAGCTGAAGGAAGAAGAAACTAGTCGCTATAAGGAATTAGAGGATAT
>NZ_JBMFMW010000062.1:0-7170 GCF_049970475.1 Desulfurococcus sp. | reverse complement strand
GATATCTGCAGGTATTTAAAGATATCTATAAATCCACAGCACCCTATATTAAATATCGTTTTACATCACAAATCGAATTATGAACGGAGGGCGTGAAAATGTTGTTAAAGGATATCAAGGTACTTGATCTAAGCCATACACTTGCCGGGCCCTTTGCCTCCATGGTGCTAGCTGACCTAGGAGCCGAGATAATAAAGGTTGAGGCCCCACATGGAGATGAAACCAGGAGCTGGGCCCCGTTCATCAAGGGGGAGAGCGCTTACTATCTCTCGATAAATAGGGGGAAGAAGAGTATTGTAGTGGACTTGAAAAACCCTAAGGGGCGGGAGATAGTCTACAAGCTAGTAGAGAGAAGCGATGTCGTGATAGAGAACTATAGGCCCGGGGTGCCTGAGAAACTTGGGGTCGACTATGAAAGCCTCGTAAAAATCAATCCCAAGATCATATATCTGAGTATTAAGGGGTTTAGACAGGGAAGCATATACGAGGATAAGCCAGCATATGACCTGGTTCTACAAGGCATGTCAGGCCTCATGATGTCCACTGGCGAGGAGGGGGGACCTCCTGTGAGGGTTAGTTTTGCGTTATTTGATGTGATCACTGGATTAATGTCCTCAATATATATTTTAAGCGCCCTCTACGCAGGTAAAAGGCCTGTTAAAATAGAGGTTCCAATGTATGACACTGCAATATTCTCAATGTGCTACCTACCAATAATGTACCTCACGACAGGTAGAAAGCCAAGAAGGATGGGTAGCGCCCATCCCTCCATGGTGCCTTACCAAGCCTTCAGAGATAGGGATGGGAAATGGTTCATCGTGGCAGCCGCAAACGATAGGCTCTGGGGTTCTCTATGCCGGGCTATTGGCAGGGAAGACCTTGTAAATGATCCGCGCTTCAGAACAAATGCCGATAGAGTGGCTAATAGAGAGGCCCTTGTTAACATGCTTCAATCAATATTTGAGATCGATACAAGGGATAACTGGCTTAGGAAGCTGGAGGACGCTGGTGTTCCTGCTGCACCAGTATATGAGCTAGACGAGGTATTTCAAGACAGGTATGTTAGCGAGCAGGGAATAGTCTATAAGATACATCATCCAGTACTAGGCGAGATCCCCCAGTTAAGCGAGCCAGGATATTTTAATAATGAAAAATACAACTCGAAACTACACCCACCAAGACTCGGGGAACACACAGTAGAGATACTTCAGGAGCTTGGATACACCCCGGAGGAAATAAGCAGGCTTAAAGAGGCGGGCATCATATATTATCCATAGGAGGTCATCATGCCCGTAGCTAAGCTCGGCATAGGATTTAAGGGTGTAGTAGCTGACCATCCCTTAGCTGTAAAGACCGGGTTAGACGTGCTGGAGGAAGGAGGCAACGCATTTGATGCATCCATAGCCATTAGCGCTGTTTTATCGGTTGTACAGCCCCAAATGGGTGGGCCCGGAGGCGATGGATTCCTATTAGGCTTCGTAGGAGACAAGGTTGTTGCCTACGCGTCCTCAGGCCGCTCGCCCAGCGGATTCAACGCCGATGAATACATTAGGGAAAAACCTCTAAGAGGATCTCTAACAGTAACGATCCCCGGGCTCGTATACCTATGGGGTATGGTTAACGAGGAGTATGGAACACTTGATTTAGCGACACTATTGAAGCCAGCAATATCACTGGCATATAATGGATTTAACGCTGGATATACCCTGGCGAGATCCATTGAGGCGGTTGAAAAAGAATTATTCGGGTTCAAGTGGGCTAAATACTATAAAGGGGTTAAACTAGGCAGCAAAATCACCAATAAAGACGCTGCTAGAACCCTTAGGCTAATCGCGTCGAGGGGCTGGGAAGAATTCTACCAGGGGGAGTTAGCTGAGGAACTAACCAGGGAACTACAGGATCAAGGAGTTAATACAGGGCTTGAAGACCTTATGACCCACGAAGGCTTTAAAGTAGATCCCCTCAGGCTAGAGGTGGAAGGAAGAATACTCTATGAGCTCCCGCCAAACACTCAAGGAGCATCAACGCTCCAGCTGATCAGCGCGCTCTATGAGGAAGAGTTATCCAGGTACGGGTTCCATGATCCTCAGCGGGCTAGCGCCTGGAGTAAACCAGTTGATATCGTCTACACATTCAGAGACATCTATCTAGGTGACCCCGACTACATGGAGATAGATGTAAACGAGTATTTGAGATATAGTAGGGTAAAGAAGCTTATCGAACACAGTGTAAGTCAAAGCAGTACACGTGTAAAACATGGAGGAGATACAACATTCTTCATAGTCTCCGATGGAGAATCATTGATCGGATTCATCCAAAGCCTCTTCCATCCATTCGGCTCAGGGCTAATGATGGGCGGCTTCCCAGTGCAGAATAGAGGAATAGGATTCGCGAAGGAGCATGGATTACCTAACAGCCCTGCACCCAGGAAATTACCCCTCCACACGTTATCAATTCTAGGCGTAGTTGAAGACGATAAAAAATATATTATAGGCTGTGTAGGAGGAGACTACAGGCCCCAACTACATCTAAGGGTATATGAAAACATGTTCGTATATGGAATGGACCCCGTAAAAGCAGTTGCAGCCCCCCGATTCATCTATGTGGAACCCCGTGGAAGCCAAAGACTCGTCTTAGAGAAACCACTTGAGGCTAATACGGTTGGAGGCATAAGTATCGAAGAAGTAGAGTATTTTGGAAGCCATGGACATGTACATGTAGCCATCCTAGACGATGAGAAATTAATACTTGCCGGCGACCCACGTAGCGAGGGAATAGCTATAGCCATAAACTAGATTACAGCGTTATTTTTCCTCCACAACCTCGGCCCCTTTATTACGTGGTCTAGTAATGAATACCTTCCCGTCGAGTCTTGGCATCAAATTCTCCAAGATCGCCTCAGCCTCATCTAATCCTTTTACAACCCCATAGACAGCCGGACCCCACGAGCTTTGTCCAACCCCTTCTACACCGTTTTCTCTGAGTAGCTTAATGGCCCTAGCAGAATTAACCGAGAAAACACCGCCCTGATATCTGGAAAACATAGAGCCAACGGTTTCCTGCAAAGCTGTCAACGCCTTCACGAATGAGTCGAAGTCCCTTTCAGCCACAGCTGAGGATAACTCGATTAGATGATATGAGGCCTTCCATGTTAATTCTACGGGAATATTCCAGTTTTCTTCAGCGAAAATCCTGTCTTCCCTCTCCTCATCGAGCCCGCTACCTGAAGGTATTGCAATGATGAAAACCCATTCCTCAGGGAATTCAAGCCTGGTTAGGAGGGGCGGGAATGCTGTGGACTCGGATCTACCCATGTCAACCACGAATCCACCATGTTTAAACACATATGTTCCAACACCAGAGTATTTGCCAAGTCCTGTCTCAACAGCTATTTCGACAGGATCTATCAGGTGGTTATTCACTAATGCAAGCCCATATCCAGCTGCGAGCACTAGTTGCGTTGTGGAACCTAGTCCTATGTGTCTGGGTATGCATTCCCTTATTTCAATGATTCCTTTTAAACCATGTTTAACGGCGAAGTCTTTTATTCTGGTAAACACCTCATCGGATCTGCAGCCCTCGACGCGTAATTCGCTTCCCTCCTTAACGATAACAACGTTGTTGGGGTATGATACTGCAACCCCTGCTGAGATATATCTCCTAGCTCCCCTGATAAACGGGTTAACCATGCCGAAGTGCAGTCTCGAAGGTGTGTTAATCTTTACTTCCCTAGCCAATCCTCCACCACCTTTCTAATCTTATTGGCTAAATCCATATAAGCACTATCCATACAGGTCTTCACTGCCACATTATATGAATACTCAATACTTCTTAAAGCTGTTTCAAGCTCTGTGGTTGAGAGCTGATCCCGTGCTCTTATCTTGGTAGTGTATATAATCATCTCTATGAGAGAGCTATAGCACCTTGAGTATGGCTCGAGCACCAGGTGGATATGTGGGTTCACTCTTATTTCCCTTAAATCATACTCAAATAAGCTATATTTCCCATGATCCACGATTCTAATAAGGTCTAGTAGCAAGTAGGCTTCAGCATTCCTCAGGAAAACACGCCCACTCACCTCATCAACCATGTAGTCCTCTGGGGTCAACCCACTGGATTCCGCCTTAAAAGCTGTCCTATAGTATAGAAACGGATCCCTGACGATGTTGAGCACTGGATTTTTCACAGCCACTAATAACTCATGTGTTTTAAACCCTTTGTAGAACTTCACCAGTATTCTCCCCTTTGACTTCCAGAACCCCGATGGTGTTGCATAGGGTTTGTCCAGATCATCTAGTAGAGATATTATCGCCTCGTAGAGTATCCCCTCCCTAATTAGAGCCAAGGCTACTCCACCATCTTATATTAAATGCTTCCCCATGCATTAGCCTCCTTAACTCAGCGAACTTCTTTCCAAGCTTCGATTTCATGAATCTCGGGTGAACTATGTAGTCAAGAGAGGTCCCTCTAGCATTTCTTATTCCAACGTGATCAACTAGTTCTTTGAAGACGCCGCCAGCTATGCCATCAGCTATTACAGCGTATCCTTGTGCGGTCTCTTTTACTATGGATGCATCCGGCAACCCCTTCATCGCCCTGATGCTCGTCAAGTCCCCGAGTTTATCCTCTATGTAATCCTTAACGACAGGGTTTCTTGAAACCCTGCCTGATAACAGTATCTCACGCGCCTCGCCCACCAGCGGGATCATAGAGTAAACCGTCTTTACAATAGACTCAATCATCGCGTCGAAGCAGATCTCTGCTAATGGATCTTCGCTTATCCTAGATATGAATTCCTCCGGTGACATAGTATTAGTTAATACATTACAACCAGTGGAAAACACATCTGTTTTGCTGAATAACCCTACGGCCTGTACTACTTCCAGATCCAGTGCACCTGAAGTTAGAAATGCTGGGCCAGGCATTAAGGTGCCGCCGACACCGTCAACTATGACCCCATTCCTAACTGCTATCACTGCGTTATAGCCGAACCCCATCTCTACGTGTATGTAGTTAACTCTATCATAGGGTATTTTATGCTCCTGAGATACCTCGTGTATCCCTAGGACTGCAACGGCTAGCTTATCAGCTGTACCCATATCGATCTTGTTGAGCTTCCTATGTAGGGGGATTGTTTCAAGGTTTATTACTGCTGGAATAAATATCCCTCTAACCCTTCTCTTCTTCAACTCCCTCACTATCTTCCCCATTGCATCGTAGATGAATGCCCCAATATTATTCCTGTTTAAGCCTTCCACTATCTCCTCCTTGGTGGTGGCTAGTATGAAAGTGTAATACCAGTCCTCCAACATGTTGTCCTCTATATGATCCAGATATGTGAGCTCTACACCATAGCCCGAGGGGAGAGCTATTAGATCAACTCCTGGGAAGCCCTCAACAAGCTCCACTACTCTGAGGGGATTCTTACTCGCCTCAACGGTATCTATTGATTTCTCGAAGCATATTCTCCCATCGCAGAGACCACATATATCAATACTCTTAGAGCCAGGATCCATACCTAGTACTCTGGGCATTTCGGGATCCTCCCTAAACCATAACTAAGTGGAATGTGATATTAAGCATCGGATTTAACTATTATAGAGTGATAGAATACTGTTAAACCGTTTCAGGCTCCCTGGTCTTTATAACTGGGATAGCCCACCCACCTCTAGCAACCCATATTATCATTAAGAGGCCGGCAACCACGTTGCTTAAACTCATTGAGATCCATACCCCTAGACTACCGAGGCCTATGGTGAATGCTAGTATATAGCCTAATAGTATTCTTATGCCCCATAGACGAATTATCCCCATTATTGTTGGAACCATTGTATGCCCTGAACCTCTGCCAACACTTATGCCTATGAAGAATAACGCGAAGAACACTATTGATGGTAGGAAAACTGTGATGAATCTATCTGCCTCAGATAATATAACCTGGTTATCGGTGAACACTGAGATGAATGCCTCCCTCAACATGTAAACTATGGATGACCCTATCAGTGTTGATACCCCTATATAGAGCATTGATTTAAAGGCAACCTTCCTTGCCCTATCAATTAATCCAGCCCCAAGTGCCTGTCCCACCATAACTGCGATACTGCTTGTGAAACCCCATAACGTTGCATCAGCTAGATCCATCATTATAAGCCCTATGGCTGCTGCAGCAGCAACATACTCACCGAACTGGTTTATAAGGGCATTCTGAAACATAAATGCCAAGCTATTTGAAGCCATCATTAACGTCACTGGAGCCCCGATCCTCAGGTTTTTGGCAAGCCAGTCCAACTCTATTTTAAGTGTTAACCTGGGCTTTAGATATGGGTATTTCTTATTCAGTCTATCATACAGGAGTAATAGTCCGATGAACCTTGAAAGTATTGTAGCGTACGCTGCTCCGGTAACCCCCATAGGCGGTATCAACATCGATCCATTGATTCCAACCCCTAGAATGAATATGGGGTCTAAAACCATATTCATGGATGCGGCTCCGAAGTTTATTGATGCAGGTGTACGTGTATCACCTATTGATTGAAGAATTGTCGAGTAGGTTAGAGTGAATGCTGAGAAAACTATATCCAGCGTGATTATCCCGGAATAAGTTAAGGTATCATTGTAGAGGAGAGGCGGTGTCCGCACTATATAGCTGAATATCATGGGTCTTAGAATAAAGTATATTATAGAAATCACAGAGTTGATGAGAAGCGTTGCCGAGACAAAGAATGACACGTACTTCCTGGCCTCATCATACCTGCGTGCACCTAACAATTGAGTTATCAATGCTAGATTCGCTGCCATTAATCCCTGCGCTATCGAGTTCCATAACATGAAAGTTGGCATGACCTGCCTTGGTACAGCATATGCTATCTCACTGTAACGGCTTAGCCAATATGTATCCACTATATTGTATGATACGTTCACTAATTGGACAACCATTAATGGTAGCCCAAGCCATAGGAGTGTTCTACCAATGGACCCGTAAAGTATTCTCTCCCTGTTTTCCTCTATCCTCAACATTTTCTCGATCACCAGTAAATCAATACACTATTTACGACATATCTTCAGCGATGCCTCCCTGTAGAGGTCTACTAGGTTCCTCATGTCGTTAATTACGGCCGCGTTGAGCTCCCATACATATATACTCCTATTAGACCTCCTATTTATCAATAC
>NZ_JBMFMW010000061.1:0-7205 GCF_049970475.1 Desulfurococcus sp. | reverse complement strand
TGCAAGCCCAAGCAGGATACAGGGGGAACAAGGATGAAGTGATGAAACCAATTTAAATAAACCTATATAAGACCTAAACCCCTTGTATCCTATCCTAGTAGGAGGTGTGAGTTGTTGCGAGAGGCTGTTTCGAAGACCACCACTGTAGGACTTGTTACTGGAGACTATGTTGTTCTCGCAGCGGATAAAAGAGCCACGGCTGGACCAATGGTTTACCATAAGGCTGTTAAAAAGATTTCCAAGATAACAGATTATGCTGCGCTAACTATATCGGGACTAGTGGCTGATGCACAGTATATTGTTGAGAACGCCAGGTATATCGCTAGGGAATACGAGATCGAGATGGGGGGTCCCATACCAATTAAGGCGTTAGCCTCAAGGATATCATTAATACTATCGGTTTACCTAAGATACAGCCCATTCATAGTCCAACTACTACTAGGAGGCAGAGATAGCACTGGTGCAAGCCTATACTACATGGATTTATACGGAAGTGTAACAAGGGAGAAGTATATGGCTACTGGGAGCGGTTCCCCAGTGGCATTCGGGATCCTAGAGAAAAATTATAGAAGTGATTTAAGCCTCGAGGAGGCTAAGAAACTCGCCTTCAACGCTGTTTCATCAGCTATAATGAGGGATGGATTCAGCGGGGAAGGAGTAGATATAGTTGTAATAGGGCCCGGCATCTACTCTGAGGAAACAATACCATTAAAGAAAACCATCGAGTCGTCTTAAAGGGTTTTTACAACCGAAACCCTAGCATTAACCAAGATTTATAAACACTTCATCCCCGCTCTAAGGGGCAGGGCATTAAGGTGGAGGCCCTAAACGAACATAAAACACGTGAAATATCCTCTAGGGGCAAACGGTTAGATGCTGTATAGACCGCGTTAAAGTTAAAAACCCTCATATATGTTTCATTAATCAGCGCTACGATAGTGTTTACTCCTCAGGAAATACAGGAGTGGTGTGATGACTTGTGAAGCCAGATAGAATACTGCTAGAGAAGAACAAATTAGAGCTGTTGAAGAACATAATGGAAGAGATACCTCCAGAGCTTGAGTTATCTAACATAGAGTTCGAGGGCCCCTTCATAGTAATATATGTAAGGAACAGGGAGGCCATCGAGAAATACCTTGATCTAGCACAGAATATAGCTAAGAAAGTACGTAAGAGAGTCGTCATCAGGGTTTCCCCTGAGAACCGACTTCCGCCAGAGGAGGCAAAGGAACTAATAAAGCTACTGGCACCTAAAGACGCCGGGATAGATCCCAATGGGATATACTTCGATGAAGCCTTAGGCGAGGTATGGGTTAAAGTAGAAAAGCCTGGCTACCTGGTTGGAAGAGGAAGCATGATGAGGCACTTGATCCTGGCTAAAACAGGGTGGCGTGTTATCCCTCAGCGTTCATCACCACTGGAATCGAAGACCCTCTACGAGGTACTCAATAATGTATTGAAGCAGAGTGGCTATAGAGTCGAGTATCTGAGGCGACTCGGAGAGAGGATACATAGGGATGTAATATATAGGAACAACTATGTCAAAGTAACAGGGCTAGGTGGCTTCAGAGAGGTTGGTAGATCGGCTATATTAGTTGAGACAAGGGAGAGTAAGATACTGCTGGATCTCGGGTTAAACACTGGCACTATAGACGACCCCAATAAGGCTTACCCATTCCTAGAAATAGACTCCCTGAGACTCGAGGAGCTGGATGGTGTCGTAGTGACCCATGCCCATCTAGACCACGTAGGGTTGGTTCCCATACTCTACAAGTATGGTTACCGTGGACCCGTGTATGTGACGAAGCCTACGAGGGAGCTAATGATCGTTATGTTAAAGGACTTGATTGATGTAACCAGAAGGTCTGGTAGGTACATACCATTCTCAGAGAGGGACATATCTACAATGCTACTTCACACTATAACCGTGGACTATGATGAAGTAACGGATGTAGCACCGGATATAAAGCTCACAATGTATAATGCTGGCCATATCCTTGGCTCTGCAATAGTCCACTTGCACATAGGCATGGGCCTCCATAATATAGTCTATACAGGGGATTTCAAGTACTCTGAGACAAGACTACTCAATAAAGCCAATACAGTGTTCCCACGGGTTGAAACCCTCATAATGGAGGGCACTTATGGAGCAACCCTCCAGGAGAGTAGGATTCAAGCCGAGCAACAATTAATCGATATAGTGAAGAGGACGAGCGACAGAAACGGAGTAGTGTTAATACCGGTATTCGCTGTTGGAAGAGGACAAGAAATAATACTCATACTTAATGAGGCCATGAAGAACGGTAGAATACCAAGGATGAATATATATGTCGAGGGATTAGTTAACGAGGTAACAGCTATACACACACAGTACCCTGAGTACCTGAATAAATCCCTTAGAGAAGCAATATACAATGGAGAAAACCCGTTTACATCAGAATGGTTAAAACCCATAGAAACCGGGGTGGCGAGGCCGGACATCATTGAAGACAAGCCATCCATAATAATAGCAACAAGTGGCATGCTCACCGGTGGCCCTGCAGTAGACTACCTGAGGCTGTTGGCCAGCGATGAGAGAAACTCCCTGGTGTTCGTAGGATATCAGGCTGAGGGGACGCTTGGTAGGAAAATAAAAGACGGCGCTAGAGAGATAACCATGGTTGTTGAAAACAAGGTTGAGGCAATACCTATAAAGCTAGAGGTATATAGTATTGAGGGCTTTAGTGGACATAGTGATCAACGCGAGCTATTAGAGTATGCTAGAGACGTCTCGCCCAGGCCAAGGAAGATACTACTGAACCATGGAGAACCCACAGCACTCAGCACGCTGGCTACACTACTTAGGAGTGATAAGGAATTAAAGTCTAAGGGGCGCCCCGAGGTGCTAGTGCCTAATATATTGGACACCATTAATTTAACATAGCATTAAAATCTATCACAGATTAGTGGAGTTCAGGTGACTCTATGAATAGGGTTTTATTCCCGGGTAGATTCCAGCCATTCCACAATGGGCATTTATCCGTGGTTAAAAGGCTTCTAGAGGGCTTTGACGAAGTAGTTATAGCCATAGGTAGCGCCCAGGAGGGTTTTACATGCAGGAACCCGTTTACAGCTGGGGAACGCTTAGAAATGATTGCCAGAACCCTCAAGGAGGAAGCGTTGTTTGAGAAGGCCTGGCTGATACCGGTCCCCGACATCAATATGCCGATGGCCTGGACAACATACACTCTCTCCCTAGTGCCCAGGGTCTCGAGTATTGCTTCAGGGAACCCGCATGTGCTCGAGTTATTTAAGTGGACTGGGTTTAAAACGATTAGAGTAGAGCTTGTGGAGCCGGATAAATACAGTGGTGCGTACATTAGGCAATTAATCCTCGAGGGCAATGAATACTGGAGGAAACTAGTGCCAAACGCTATCTCGAGATACATAGACGAAGTAAACGGAGTCGAGAGAATAAGGGAGGTGTGTAGGAATGAACATTCTAGAAATTGACGGCAGTATTGGAGAAGGCGGTGGACAAATACTTAGGTATGCTCTTGCATTATCCGCTTTAACACTTAAGCCTATCAGGGTATATAATATAAGAGCGAAAAGAGACAATCCAGGCCTCCGCCCCCAGCACTTAACAGCTGTTGAAGTACTTAAAGAGGTAACAGGGGCTGAAGTAGAGAACGCGAAAGTAGGCAGCATGGAGATCCTGTTTAAACCAACCAGTAGGAGAAGCGGTGAGATGGAGATAGATATTGGAACCGCTGGAAGCATTTCACTAGTACTGCAAGCCATGCTTCCAGTATTATTGTTTGCCGAAGGAGACTCAAGGGTGAGGTTAAAGGGGGGAACAAATGTACCGTGGAGCCCTCCAATAGATTATATTAAACACGTCTTCCTATACAATATAAGCCACATGGGCGTTAGAGCCAATATCGAAGTGGTGAGGAGGGGACACTATCCTAGGGGCGGTGGGTTAGTTAATGTGGAAGTTAAACGCGTCGAGGAGGCCTTGAAGCCATTAATGATTGTTAGAAGGGGGCGTATAAGGGGTTTCAGAATACACAGCTACTGCGTTAAGCTACCTGCCCATGTAGCTGTGAGACAGTGTGAGTCGGCTAGACGTATTCTCTCAGGGATATTCAAGGAGAAAATAACAGAGGAGATAGAGACTTATCCACCAGATAAAGACCCTCATCTAGGCCCTGGAAGCGGCATCCTTATCTACGTTGAAGCCGAGCCAGGGATAAGACTAGGCAGTGATTCATTAGGCGAGAAAGGAAAACCAGCTGAGAGAGTAGGTGAGGAAGCCGCTCTAATACTCATTGAGGAATTAGAGACAGGCATGGCTTTCGATAGGCATATGGGCGATATGCTGATACCCTATCTGTTTCTAGCCAAGGGGACAAGTAGAATAGGTGTTTCAATGATCACGCTTCACTTGTTAACAGCCATAGAGGTTGGAAAGTTATTCTTTCCAGAGGCAAAGGTAGAAGTAGATGGAGAGCTGGGTAAACCAGGTATAATAACTATCCAGGGCGTTGGGTATAAGCCATAAACGCCTCTACTAATACCTTTCTTAAAGCATCCATGTTTATTTCCAGCAGTGCTGAGATACAAATGGGTTTCAAGCCGGTTCTTGACTCGATTAATTCAACCATTTCTCTAAGTATGTCGCCTGGCACTAAATCCACCTTGTTCACCACTAGTGTAACCGGTTTCTCACCTATCAGCTTCCTCACTACTTCATACACCCTGAGCTGCTCCTCGATAGAGTAGTAGAAGGAGGGGTTGACATCAAACACGAATAATAAATGATCCGCTAAGTATTTTACTGCTAATATGGCTCGTTTCTCAATAATATTCTTCTCATCAAGCGAGGTATCAATAATGCCCGGTGAATCTATCAGGACTATCCTGCCAATATCCCCAACCACCATATGTCCTACAATAATATTACGGGTTGTAAAAGGGTATGAGCCTATCTCCGGCTTAGCCCTCGTCAGCTTCGAGATAAGTGTGGATTTACCCACCTGGGGAACCCCTGATATAACAACCCTATAATCTCCTGAGACATCAGGCATCCTCGCCACCTCGCTAACGTACTTCTTCACAAGCCCTATGATCCTTGCCTTCCTCCTATACAGGGAGAGAAGCCTCCCTAATCCCTCCCTGAATACTTTTACTGGATCACTACTCCCTCTACGTATTTCATCCAGGTACTCCTGAGCGATCTCCTTGGCAATCCTCATATATGCCTTGAACACCTGCCTGGTTCTATCAGGGTCTTCGCCGACGTAGATCCTATATAGTTCTCTAAAGAACTCGGGCATTCCATCGACCACATCAAGAACGCTCACTATTACGCCGAGTTCATCGTGTATAATCCTATAGGCTAGCTTTAGCTTGTTTAACAATATAGTCTTCCTAGCCGTAGCAGGGGTCCTCAGACTCCTTAGCTTGGAGTCCACGTGTTTCAATAGCTCCTTATAAGTCTTAATATAGTACCTACTGAGATCCCTTTCCCTCCTGTCTTTAATGCTCATACTGCTTTTATCCCCGTTGAAGCTATATTAATTATCACTTAATATTATGAAGGTGCCACTATGGTTTTTATATGGGATTTATACGATGCTATCTATGGGTGTTAACTACTTGTCCATACTACTCATAGCCATCGCCACCATTATATGGAGACAACCGGTGCTGCCGCCAAATACTGCTTCAACATGGATGTTTCACCCGAGGAGTTACTAGTACTTAGCCTGTTGCGGGTTCTAAATCCTTTCTAATTTGGATATTTTTGGATGTGTTTTATCTTCTCGGTGTCTTCACTCGCTTTCCTCGATGACTATTACCTTTTACTTTTCTCCCGGTATTCTCTGGGTGGTTGTATGGGGTATTCCCCCGCTGTGAGGGGTGAAGCCAGACGGAGCTGGGGAATAAGAAATAAGGGGTGAAGCAGGCAATTACAGGTATCCACCAGACACGAACCCTTTAGGGCGGGAGAAGAGGTCAGATATCATAGAATCATCTGGAAACACGCGCGACGTAGGTATACTTTTTGGTAAACCTTATAAGGGTTTACATATAAACGTATGTTATTGGTTAAGAGTATGTCTTATGTAACTGTTTCAGCTAAGATACCCAAGAGATTGAAGGAGCTCATGAATAAGTATGGGATTAAACCAGGACCAGTCATAAGGAGGGCTCTAGAGGAGGAAGTTAAGAAACGAATTCTAGCTGAGCTTGAAGAGAAACTGAGGGATATACTAAGTGAAATAGCTGGTATTCCAGATGAAGAAATAGTAGATTTAATACGTGGAGATAGAGAGAGGAGGTAGAATTGCTCCTACTGGATTCAAGCGCTATTGTGAACCTAGTGAAACGCGGTGATTTAAGTGTTTTCACTAAAGCGCATACTTTGGACCTAGCACTATATGAATCTCTCAACGCTGTATGGAAAGAAGTACATTTAATCAAAAGGATCAATGTGGAGACAGGCTTTAAACTCACGGAGATCATCGCGAACATATTCAACATAATAGAAGTACACACCATAAAGGAATCTGAAAAAGAAGTTCTCGGTTTTTCGCTTAAAGAAGGCTTAACCATCTACGATGCATCCTATATCTACGTAGCGATGAAGGAGAAATTAACACTAGTAACAGATGATGTAAAGTTAAGGCAAGTAGCGTCAAAGTATGTGAAAGCCCTACCATCGATTGATATCAGTAAAGAGAACAAGTACTAAGTTACCATAATACACTTTTAAACCAAGCAAAAACTCGTGCCTTTGGCTGTTGTTTTGGTTCTCATAGCAGTTTATAGTATTATTACATTACGAAAACCTCCAGGCCCTGTTATGCTGTGTCCCTGGCTGTCTAGGACTATGTTGCTCGCAGCTATCCTTATACACTAGTCTTTACCAGGGTATGTCCCAGCTAGATCCTGGGTCAGCACGTATTCTCCTGGGAGATTATTACTATACACTCTGTGATCTCCATTGCCACGGTTGCTTGCATTGATTTATCTGCTGTTGCCGGGATTTGCTGGGTTGCTTGGCTTAGGAAGAACGAGATAGAGGCTACTGTGGATTTATAGATAACTTTAAATTCCTGTAGATATCTCTAGGGTACTTAGAGTTCCTGTGATCCGCTGCGCGGTGAGAGGGTGGAAGAGGGTGAAAGTAGCTAAAGTCCTATTGAGACTAGCTA
>NZ_JBMFMW010000060.1:0-7287 GCF_049970475.1 Desulfurococcus sp. | reverse complement strand
GATCTCTAAAGAAATGCTTGAGAAATTTGATGCATTAAGAACGTTGAGTGGAAGGCTTCAAAACCCAGGTGCATATGATAATAAGACCTACTATAATGAGGTTGTCACCGGATACAATATAACCATTGAGCTGGTAAACTACTTTAAGCGTCTTGAGACGGATTACGAGGGATATATGAATGAATTCATAGCGAGTGCCCAGAACGAACTGGATTCACTACAGTTGAAGTTCATAGGGTTGGAGAACTTCAAGAAGCTATTCTATGACCCGAGATTCTATAACTCACTATATAAGACAATGCTCTTTGTTGCTACTAGTGTGCCACTCAAGGTTGGATTCGGCGTTCTACTCGCCTTATTTTATTCCTCGGAGCTCCTCAGAGGCAGGAGAATAATGAGAGCCCTCATTATTGTTCCATGGGCAATGCCATTTCTACTCTCAGCACTCACATGGAAGTTCCTGTTTATACCTAATGGTCAACTAGGCCAATTACTCGGGCTTAACATGAATAACAGGGAGTGGGATGCATTCCTAGTGTACAACCTATTTGAGACGTGGCTTGCTTACCCATTCATAATGACTATAACACAAGGTGCTCTTGGAGGAGTACCAAAAGAAGTCATAGAGGCATCATATATTGATGGTGCTAATGCCTTTACAAGACTAAGGAAAGTGATATTTCCATTGATCAAGAAGCCCGTGCTGGTGGCATCGATCTCGACGACGGGTGCCTCGTTACAGGCATTCCTTGTACCGCTGACGCTTAATGGTGCAGGTCCCACTGGATACATTTGTGCACCGTTTGTCGGTTGCACAGCAGGGTATATGAATGAGATGCTGATAGTGTTCGGATATTATAGGGTCATAATTGACCAGGAATACGGATATGCTGCCTCAGTCTACCTTGTTATCCTGGCAATAATACTGGTTTATGTAACTCTATGGCTTAAACTACTAATGGAGAAAGGTGGTAAGTAGTATGGTTTCA
Source organism: Desulfurococcus sp. (assembly GCF_049970475.1). Lineage (NCBI taxonomy): Archaea > Thermoproteati > Thermoproteota > Thermoprotei > Desulfurococcales > Desulfurococcaceae > Desulfurococcus > Desulfurococcus sp. Next base: position 6,298 of record NZ_JBMFMW010000060.1, on the reverse strand, counting down.
GTCTCTCTAACTATACTTAAAATAACCCTTACAATTATAGGGGTCTTTATAGCCGTCGCCATCGCTTATCCACTAATATACATAGTGGCACAGGCACTGATAGGGAAGCCAACGATAATAGTCTCTAGTTTCCAGCAACTACTAAGCTATGGGATCACATTCGATAACTTTATTAAGACGCTTCAGGACCCCGAGTTCCATACGGCGTTAAGAAACTCATTAATAGTTGCATCAATCACCGTAATCCTAGCGATCCTCGTCATCATACCATCCGGGTACGCGTTCTCGAGATTCGAGTTTCTAGGTAAAAACACGCTGTTATACTACTACCTCATCGTAAGCCAGGCCGGGGGAGGGCTTGGAATCATAGCTGTATTAGCAATGTATATATTCTTCTTGAGACTGACAGCGTATGGTATAAACATAATCCAGATCTGGGTATTACCACTAGTCTACGTCTCAGGCCTAACGCCATTCCAGACATGGCTTATTAAGAGCTACTTCGACCAATTGCCAAAGGAATTAGATGAAGCATCATTTATTGATGGGGCCGACTGGTTTACCATAATATTCAGAGTAGTGCTCCCAGCATCCAAGGCAGCATTCATCATTATAACAATATTTGCATTCATGAGTGCGTGGGGAGAGTTCATTATAGCAAATATTCTAGGGCTCGACACTCTTGGACGTTACATATACTCTAAAGCGGTTGCCGGTCAAGCCGGGATGATGAGACCGGGTGAATTCGCTGCAGCTGCTCTGCTATACGCTATACCGATGGTAATCTTGTTCACGCTATCGCAGAAGTATATTGGAGAAGCATACAGGCTTGGAATGAAGGGCTAGGTTAAGCCTAGTTTAAAAACAATTTCTTTTCTCTCATGCACGTATGTTTCTTTCAGACGCAGTCCCCTTATACCAGAGCTCCTTGATGTAACTATAGCAAGTAGTGTAATATTGTTTAAACCCCTTCTCACAGCTGTCTCTGGAACATATAGCTCCCTTTCTGGAGAGTCATCGCTAATCCTACCTATGAATTCCCCGTTTACAAACACCAGTATTCTACATCCCCAGAAATCCACTTCCAGTTTCACTGGTGAGGAGCTCGTTGGCTCCTTCTCATATGGAATCACAGTGTTGACCCATATAACACGTCCTGCTTTATCCCCAAGTAATATAGGGGGTTCAGCTGTCTCGCCGCGTGGGCTTCTTCTAAACCATTCCTCAATTAATCCATGGAGGCCTTCTTGTATAAGCCATTCACCATCCACCTTGTACTGGTAGACCCCTATGACTGGGTTTACCACGCCCCATTCAACGAGTAATGCTACCTCGTTTACCCCGGGTTTGAGATACCTTGTTATATCGATAGGGCCTATGAGGGGGCCGACGTATACTTTGTTCACGAATAAGAGGATTCTATAGTAATGGTTGTAGTAGAATTCTAGGCCTGGATCCAACACATAGTGCCTGGATAAATCATCTACTTTGAACTCTGTTATATAAAGGCCTGGGGAGTCGACGCTGTATGTTTCCCCTGTACTACTCCTCTGTTCTTGTAGGGCCTTAATCACTGGTTCCGGGTTGGCGATGAATTCCGCGAGGTCGAAGCCTGGCCCATATGGTATCTCGAACCCTGTTTTTCTCCACTTGTAGAGCCTGATCTCGCCTACTCTACCAAGGTAGACTCCACCATATATGCCGTTTGGAACATATAATAAGCCATCATTAGGGTGACCCGTGGACTCCAGTATAACTGTTACTTCGTTCACGCCTTCCTTAAGGGAGTCTGCAGACATCTCTATGTAGTGGTAGCCTGATCCAGCATATTCGTTATTGATGGATACAACAGCATAGTCGCTGAAACCGATCAGCGCGAGATGCTTGTCTAATAGATCCCCTAGTTGCTTCTTATCAAGGTGAAGCCTTAGCCTGTACACATAGATACCGTTTTCATAGAAGCCGTTCTTTTCCAGCGGGCTCGAAGGATTAATACTAGTTAACGTGTGGAATACAGGGTCTTCTAGAAGCCTGTATTCTAAGGGGTGGTAGGTGTTTTTCCCGCTCCGACACATACTTAATGGAATATGTGTGGCATAGACATACTTGGAGAGCCTTGTTAAATCTAGGTCTAGGTCTTCAAGACTGATCGCGTCTATTTCACGTGAAGTAACTACTAGCAATCTTCCACAGCTGTCTTCGTCGAGTTCAGCGTTAATCACCACCTTGCCCCCATCTATCCTTGAGTCACCTATGTAGTAGATGTTGGATATGAGTACGAGGTCTTCATCTACAATCCATGTTTTCTCAGCTCTACACCTACATGTGAAGATTAATAGTAGGTTTTGCCCCCTCGTTGACTTCACAATGGCTAAGTGTTCACCGTGTGTATGGTTAACCACCAGGTATGCTCTCTCACCCTCTCTACGGATCAACACGTCTCCCTGTATATCTACATCGAGTACTCCACCCTCTACTTCTACAGCTGTCTCAGTGTATTCACCGTGGTCTCCGTAAATAATCATGACCACGGTGTCTCCTAGTCTTTTCATTAATAATGCCTCTCCACTCGTGTACACGAGTTTGAAAGGCGTCCCTTCTACGACGAGGTCTAGTAGAACTATTTTAGCGTACCGCGGTGGCACACGTATAGGCGTCCACATGGGTATTATTTCGCCCCTGTTTATAAGCCTCTGGTAGCATAGGTTGTCACCGGTATTTCTCAGTACTGCTATTTTCCCGTGATCACCTACACGCTGTAATAATTCACTACAAGTAGATGCGGTTTTCACGGTTTCGCCTGGCTTTAAACTAGTCACCAACTCCTGGAACCCATTGAGGAAGGTAAACATCCTCTTCACTCTATAATATCTCTCCGAGAGCTCTCCCCACTCTCTAATACATGCTTCAAAATCATATGATGAAGCCAGGTACTTAGCGGTGTAGTAGCCTGGATTCGACCCTCCGTGAAACATATATATATTTATATTATTAAGGCCCATCCCAACAGCGGTTTTCAACAATATCTCCGTCCACTCAGGTGGAATACTCAGCCTATTTGTTGGATAGTATCCATACCTAGACGACTTAAACCAGCCTCCCTCGAGCTCCATGATCATCTTGAATAACCCGGGTTGCGATGACAAGTAGCTCCGTAGCCTATCATCGAATTGCCTCATATCCCAGGGAGAAGGGTATAGGTCTATTGTGTTCGGTATCCTCGTTAAATACGGGTCTTCATTAGTGAACACCAGTACACCGGGTAGCTTCTCCTCCACGATCTCCGCTAGCTTCTCAATATACTTCTCATTACCCCAGAAATACTCGTTCTCAACCTGGATACCAATTACAATCTCTCTCTCCACGTATGGTTTGAGAATGTTGAGGACACTATTATACCATTCCACCACATGCTTAAAGTACCCGGGGTCCAGCGAGCGTAGCCTCATCGCTTTAGTATAGATCCAGTTTGGATGGCCGCCACTATCCCATTCGGAACATATGTAGGGGCCGGGCCTCGCTATGACTCTTAAACCGAGTTCTCCAGCCAACTCGAGAAATGAAACCAAATCTCTACTATAGTAGCTCGCTACATGCCACTGACTCGTTCCATCGGTGAAATCCACAACTTTTTCCCGCGGGCCATGCCAATTCCACGGTATATAAGTGGATACACAGTTTCCCCCAGCCCGCTTCAACTTTAGGAGCCTATCTCTCCAGAGATGCTTTGGAACCCTAAAATAATGTATTTCACCACAGAGTAGGGTCATAATTACTCGCCCAGAACTATGAATTCCTCGGGGAAAATAAATGTGTTTTCTAAGGTTCCATTAGCTACAGGAATAATAACAACCACCTGTCTTCTTCAAGATGTGGGTGGTGCTTACTGGGGTTCAGGTCTCACATAGGTTTATATAAATTGGTTTCATCCCCTCATCCTTGTTCCCCCTGTATCCCCTTTGGGCTTGTATACGGCTTGAGGGCGTTCACTGGCACTCTACATCTTGAATTAAGGAATTTAAGGAAGAGATTCATACATGCGATTACATTCTTCAATAGTAAACCTATATGGAAGCAGAAACAACATACCGAGACGCATAAAATCATTGGTTCAAAGCTACCTTGTTTTCTCCATGTAGCGGACATGTTTTCCTGGTATCCTTTAGAGGCATGATAGCGATGAAGTAGCCGAGTAAGGAATTGGCCACGAAGATCACGAGTAGAGATACCAGGATCGCTTTCCCACTTCTTAAGACTCTAGAGCTCAATGAAAACCCAACCTACATAGTAGTGGTAGCCAGGAAAGGGACTAACAGGCCACCCTCACTTGAATTCAGCAAGGAAGAAATAGGAAAAGACATCAATACAATAATTAATGAGTTCATCACGAGCATCTATTACCGATGGCAGAGATGTTACCTGGTATCCACGTCTTGATGGAGGAATACCTATCGAGTCAGGACTTATACTGTAAGGTATTTTAGATGTCCTGACCTCCTCCCCGCTCTAAAGGGTTGGGGTTCCCTTTAGGGTGGGAGGTTCTCTGCATCTATTCGGTTTGCATCTTTCACCTGCGGGGCAGTCGGGGCAACCCCTCATACCCATCACTTCTACACTCACCACCAAAAAAAAAGATAGAGAATACAGAGCTTGTAAACCTTCATCCCAGCCATAAACGGCGGGGCTTTCGGTTGTAAAAGGTGTAAGCAAACAAGTAGAGTTGCTTCTATGTGAATTACTCTTCCCCTCGATCTCTACTTAATCTTCTAAAATCTAAAGAGGCTGGATTCGAAACCCTTGGTTAGAAACCAAGGGTTTAGGAATACAGCGGCAAGATATTGTAACTTCGATTCATTATTATCAATCTTACTCATCCTTATTCTCTCATCAAGGCACTGTTACTTAAACCATGTTATTCCCACATACACTTGGTAGAAGGTTTAAAAACCCTGTTCATTACTTGGTATTGATTTTCCGGGGTGGGAGCATGAGTGAGCTGATTGGATACCTGGGTATGTTGTTCGTGTTTACATCGTTTATAATCCGTAACTGGCTCTGGCTACACATCCTTAATGGTATAGGCACAGCCCTTCTCCTTATCTACGCATTAGTCCTCGGTAATCACGTCTTCGCAATAGTTGAGGGCGGGGTCTTGGCATTACTGGCTTACAGAGTATACCAGGACCTGAAGTCTGAGAACGGTAAAAAGGGTTTATAAAATAATTGTTTTTAAATCGATATCGTCGACTACCAGATTATTTTTACCTGGATACGGGTGATCAATTTATATCTCTCCATGGATGCATGAATGGTTCTTGTTGAGGCCTCATTTTCTCAAGTGTCTTCAAGTACACATAGAACACTGAGACAACAGTGCCTATGGTGAACGTGACTAGAGAGAGCAGTGAGAGTAATAGAAATGGTTTCTCCTCCCTTATACATGTCATATTGATTGATACTTGGGTATCCTCGGAGGCTATTATATTGTAGAATAAATTATCCAGTGTGAAGACCGCTACTTCACCTGGCTTAACGTATTCACTATACTCTATTAACCTGTTGAATACGGTTATCTCTGCTATATGAGTATCTATGTTCTCAACCGCTAAGGTGATGTTTACCAGGTTCCCTGGGTCAGTGTTATCCAGGATTGATGTAAGGGGTATTTCTATGGTGGTTAAATTATATATTGTTGAATAATGGATTACATTGTAATAGGTTAGCATTGATGCCATTGACAGCAAGATTGATGCGATCAGCATAGATAAACCAATCAGCATCAATAACCTCGTGGACAACCCGGTCAAACCCCTCTCAAAGCCCACTTGTTTATAGCGGGCTAAGATTTATATACCTACTCATGTAATCCTTAATAATTGTATGGGTGAGAAGTATTGAGTAAATATATTCCATTACTATTATTAACAATAGTATTAGTCTCAATACTAGTTATACCCACACAAATAACATCAGCCCAAGCTACGCAGCCAGGCCCTGCATCAGATAAAATAGTAGTCACGAGGAAAACCATTGAGGAAGTACCAGACGCCATATCCAGTGGTAAAATAGATGGATATCTCTACAGCTTAAGGCCAGCACAGGCTGCCCAGTTACAAGGTGTATCCGGTGTAACTCTGTACTCGGCTCCAGCAGGCCTAATAGAGTTAACATTGAATCCTGCCCCAGTGGCTGTTTTCACTTTAGAGGGAACTCTTTCAATAAGTGAGGCTGCCTCTAAGCTAGGTATTCCGGCAGCCGCGATAACTAACCTGTATACTCAGGGAGGTAAAACAGTTGT
>NZ_JBMFMW010000059.1:0-7483 GCF_049970475.1 Desulfurococcus sp. | reverse complement strand
ATGAACCATTCCTAGTGGCTGTCTCGATTTGGAGCAAAAGCCTTACCCATGAGTACATCACTGAGACGGGCGAGTTCACTATAAACGTGCTCAGCGAGGAACATGCGGACCTGGCCTATAGAGCTGGAAGCGTTGGTGGAAGGGAAAGAGATAAATGGAGGGAACTAGGCTTAAACCCTTATCCCTCAAAACATATATCTACACCAGGAATTAACGGAGCATTAGGTATACTAGAATGCATAGTGGAGAATAAGGTACCTGTTGGAGAATCCGTGTTATTCATAGCTAGTGTGAAAGCTATTCATGTGAGAAGAGATTTATATGCAAGATATGGATGGAACCTGGACAAGGCTAGAATACTCATGCATAACAGTGGGAGAGTATTCACTATTAATGGGAAATTGATTCTGGTGGAAAAGAAGTAATTGTTCACTCTTCCAACCAGGTTATTAAGGTATACTGTCCTTGATTCTCTGGGCCGGGTTCTAATCTTTTTAAGTATACATATGTTATTATATTTACGTGATAGAAATGCCTAGGGTTAGAACCCATTTAGTTACATGGGATGAGATAGTAGAGTGGTCAATGAACTTGGCCAGGATTATAAGGGAGAACGGGTACAAACCCGAGCTCGTTGTAGCTGTTTCAAGAGGGGGATTCGTCCCCGCGAGGCTCATATGCGATTTCCTGGGCGTGGAAAACCTGGCCAGTATTCAAAGCCAGCACTGGACTGAGGCAGCTAAAGCCGAGGAAAGGGCCATACTCAAATATCCCTTCAAGCTCGACGCATCAGGGATGAAGGTACTGGTTGTGGATGACATCGTGGATACAGGCGAGACATTAAGGTTGGCTAGGGATTATATAAGGGATAACTGGAGCCCGCTCGAGGTTAAAACAGCAGCACTGCAATGGATAAGCCCTGTAGCTAAGTATAAGCCAGACTACTACTACTTAGAGGTAAAGGAGTGGATATGGTTCCAATACCCCTGGACCAGGCTGGAGGATACTTATCAATTCATTAAAAGAATGATGAGCGAAACATATAAGGAAACTGGTAAAAAAGAATGGAGCTATAAGGAGATAATAGATGGCTTCAAGGAATGGTATGGGATAGATGTTGGAGATATGTACTATAGAGAGGCGCTAAGGATTCTACTAGAGAAAGACATCGTAAAGTATGATCCAGGCAGAGACAAGTACTTATTGAAGGTGTGAGAAATGCTGGTCGAGCCCTCTGTGAAAGCCAGCATAGCTATTATAGGGGGAAGCGGGGTATACGATCTCCCAGGTCTAAGTAATATAAGAGAGTACAAGGTCTATACCCCATACGGTGCTCCCAGCGATAACATAATAATCGGTGAGCTACGGGGCAAAACCATAGCATTCCTACCTAGGCATGGCAGGGGACATAAGATACCGCCCCATAGAATAAACTATAGGGCGAACATATGGGCCCTGAAGAGTATTGGTGTGAAGTGGGTGATAGCTGTATCAGCTGTGGGAAGCCTTAGGGAAGACTATAGGCCAGGAGACTTTGTAATACCAGATCAATTCATAGACATGACAAAGGGAGTTAGGGACTTCACGTTCTTCGAGGGTGGAAGAGTTGCACATGTAAGTATGGCCGACCCATTCTGTGAACACCTCAGGAAGAAAATACTCGAGGCAGCCGCGAGACACCCAGATATAAGGATTCATGAAAAGGGAACATACATATGTATAGAGGGGCCTAGATTCAGTACAAGGGCTGAGAGTAGGGTTTGGAAGGAGGTATTTAAGGCCGATGTGATAGGGATGACCCTCGTGCCGGAGGTCAACCTGGCATGTGAGGCACAGTTATGCTACGCAACAATAGCAATGGTCACAGACTACGATGTATGGGCTGAAAAACCCGTTACAGCCGAGGAAGTCGTGAAAACAATGAGAGAGAACACTATTAAAATCCAGAGACTATTACCGGATATAATAGAGCTATTGAAAGACGAGCCACGTGGAGAGGAGTGTAGCTGTTGCAGGAGCCTGGAGACAGCTTTAATGTAGGGGCTTACCTGGGTAAACTAGGTAAACTAGAGGAGGAAGCTAGGAGCCTATCAAACAATATAAGGAATTTTTTAAGTGAGACAGGCTCGAACAGGCTCATTATATCCTACAACGGTCATGGTTACCTACCAGCATCATGCATGTTCTGGCACGTAGTAACCATGGATGAAGAAAAATCAATCCTTCTCCTTGATATTCCATCTACATCATTATATGTGCTGGCTTACAGGGATCCCACACCTTTAATCATATACACGTCAAACCATTCAGGCCTACTTAACATACTTCAGATAGCTAGAATAATGAGCCATCCCTATATGGCGCTAGTGGCTAAGCCTGTTGATAAAAAAATCGTGGAGGTATTGAAGAGCTATAACATCATCTACACAAGCATCAATGATGAGCTTGACTCAACCCTTGTAATGGCTATCGCTGTGTTCCACGCATTAGCCAGTATATATAAGGATAGATTATCCAGGAGAGGTGTGAGGGTATTTGAACACAGCAGGGAAGGCTTCACCTTAATAGCTGGAGAACTCATAGAGGTTTACAAGGATGTTTTCTCTAAGGTATCCCTTCATAGAGAAGTAGTGGTATCATCGAGTAGGTTAATGGAGCCCTCCGCACGCTACCTAGTTGACGCATTAAAACGTAGACGGGTGAATGCTAGGTATGAATATCCTGAGTCAATACCTAACTCAGCGGACGTGTTATTAATCGGTACTAGTGTGGAGGAGTATTATCTAAGAGAACTCAAGAGCAGGCTTGCAGTGGGGAAAACTAGAGTAAACGAACTAATATTAAACACTGACCCTATTGAAGCCAACATATACTTAGCCATAATAGCTAATTATCTAGCCTGTTGCGGGTTCTGAATCCTTTCTGAATTCTTGTAAATATTTTTGAACACGTTTTATTCTCTCGACGTCTCTACTCGTTTTCCTCGATGACTATTGCTTTTACTTTTCTCCCGGTATTCTCTGGGCGGGTATACGGAGTATTCCCCCGCTGTGAAGGGTGAAGCCGGACGGAGCGGGGGAATCATACATGAGGGGTGAAGCAGGTAGCCAGAAATATCTACAGGCAATCACAGATATTCACCAGACCCGAACCCTGGAGCACGCTTTATAAGCACAATGGTTTAAATCTATAAGAACAACCTATATATCTAGACGTGTAAGAATATCATTATTTAATACCCAGTCTGTTTTAAGCTAGTTAGGGAGGATGAGTATGAGTAAATTATTATACTCAAGGAAAATACCGTACCTGGCTGGTGCAGGCGTATTCATAGGCATGTTTATCTCGGTATATAATTTAACACTCCCATACGTGGCAGCCGGCCTAGCCGTTTTCTTCATCTCACTACTCTATTTCTACATCTACATTAAGAGCCAGGATAGCTTAAAGGAGTGCAAGAGTGTTATACACATGATCATCCTAATAACATGCCTCGGCTCCATCATTGGTGCTGCTCTCTCAGGGTTTACGCTTACCTCAGCCCTTACCGCTACAGGCATATCCTCGGCTCTACTTATACTAGCTGCATTAATTGAGAAGGTGTAGGGTTTGAGGATAGCTGTTGTGGATTATAAAAAAGAGCCTAGGAAGGGCTCACTTGAACTAATGGAGTCGATATCTAGGCACGGGCATGAACCAGTTTACTTGAAGACACCGATGCTTGATGCTGTGTTAACGCCTGGGGGCATCAAGGTGTACCAGTCCACGGAGGAGGTAAGTGTTAACGCTGCTATTCTAAGAGGAATAGGCTTCATAACCAGCTTAGAGACTCTAATGAAGAGGATCGGTGTTCTCGAGGCACTTGCTTCACAAATACCCGTGATCAACGATCCTTCTAAATCCCTTATCGCTAGAGACAAGTGGAGATGCCTCCTGCACCTCTACTTAAAGGGGGTTCCCGTACCAGAGACGCTTGTAACCGAGAACCCCTTTACAGCTATGAGGTATGTTAAAGACAAGCATATAGTGGTATACAAGCCCCTCATGGGGAGCCTTGGCCTAGGGAGCACGCTAGTGCAGGACCCAGATCTCGCATTTAACGTTACAAGGGGATTAATGAATATAGGTTTACCAAGCTACTACCAGGTGTACCTTGAGAAGCCGGGTTATGATTACAGGGTTTTCGTAGTTGGCGAAGAAGTAATAGGTGCCATGAAACGTGTTAACCCATATTCTTGGAAGACAAATGTGGCCCAGGGAGCTGGTGGAGTACCTGTCAGCGAGAAGGAGGAGCCAGAGGTATATGAGCTGGGCTTGAAAGCCGTGAAAATACTTGGCCTAGAGTATGCGGGCGTCGATATAGCGTATGATAAGGGTACCGAGAGATACTATATTCTAGAGGTGAACGCGTTTCCACAATGGGAGGGGTTGAGGAGCGCTACAGGAGTAAATCCGCCCGATTACATTGTAAAATATGTTATCGAAAAAATAAAAAAGTAGAGTAGGCTTAGAAGACTAATGTTTCATCCTGATCTTTACTACTGAGCCCTGGAATTCCTGCTGTATATTTAATCCTCCCTGAACCCTGTTCTGCAGCTCCTGCAGCGACAGCTGGAGTAGTTGTAGTCCCGTGGCATTGGTCTTCGATGCTACCTCTTTCACTAGATCATAGCAGTAATTCCTCAACTGCTTCCCCATCATTACCCTTGTTAATACGGGGTGTTTACTGAGCTTTTCTAGTGCTGAAGCTAGTATGTTAGCTATCTGAACGTATTCTCTCTCCTTCCACATCTCAGTTCTATTCTGTATCTCCTTTCTAACCTCGCCCACTATATCCCTTATGCTCTTAATCTCGCCCTTCTCTACTCTAGCATTTATCTCGCTTCTTAATTCCAGAGGTAGCTTATCCAGTAGTCCTGGAGGGATGAATGGCTTCCCCCTGATTATCCCGAGGTCTCTAAGATACTGGGTGAACACGGTCTTCACTAGTGTAGAGTACGCCCTAACATAAGCCTTGTACCCGGCTATGGCGTGCCTGAATGCTGCTGTAACATTGCCTTCTCCAAGGTATTGCTGTGCTAATGAGGTTAGATTATCACCCTTACTGACCCAGTAGTATGTAAAAGTGGTGTTGAAATTCTTTGACTCAGCGTAGCTTACCGCGTTTAACAGTATGGATTTTAACTCGCTTGATGCGGTTATCACAGCGTTTACAGTCTCGTCTGTCACGGTGTTATTCTCGCCAAGGCTACTGTATATTACCCTTGCCAGCACTGGATTAGCGAATGAAGGAGCATGGCCATAGTGTATCGCGGCCACTACGGCGAAGACTATTGCCCTCCTACTTGCATTATCCTTCAGCTCCAGGGCCTTATCAAGGAATTTATCACCGATGTTAAGAGTCACGTTAGCAACGCTTACATTATGGTTTACCTCCCACATGAACAGCTCATACGTTATATTCCTCATCATGTATGCTAGGTTTAAGGCATCATCGATGGATATAGCTGGCACTGTGAGATTCATCGTGCTGTTCCCAACGATGATGTCACTGGCTACCTCTGAATCCTGGGATTCCTGATCCCCGCTTGCGATGATGGGTATGGATGCTAATGGCGCTATCGAAACTATTAATGCCACTATGGATATTAACCCGATTATCCTCCAGTTCACATTACACCACCTCAAGGAGGGTATATAGCGATAGTTAAAAATAAGGGCTCGTCTGAAACAATCGGGGAAACTGTTCCAATATGCTTGAAACCATCGGACTCATCGGACACATTAATAAACTACCCACCAGTATTATTATGATCGACATGATGAATAGCGAACCGTCGGAGCTGTGAAGAAGAGCTCTCAGCCTGATTAAAACTGAATCTAACACCCATCCCCCATGGTGGCAGCTGCTTCAGGCTCCCTAGGTATCTAGAGTATCATTGAAACCAGGGAAATCTAAGTGCTATAACCTATGAGACATAGTATTGTAGGCTTGAATAAATCGAATTCTATGAACGCTCCTAGAGATAAATGTGACAACAATAAAAGACCTTAATTCAGGAGTTAATAATAGTGTGGAAATATATGTTCGACTGGTTTAAAACACTAATCATGTACAGGTCTGACGCGTTAACTGTATGGGGCGATCCTATCGTAGTTGAAAGACTCTCCTGGTATTATAGCGTGATGAAAAACGAGAAGCCAGCTAGATTCATGGTCGCGAAGAAGATCCCCGTGGATATAGATCCTTACAATAATATGCCCCTGGATGAACTATGGAGCATTCACGAGAAGGCGTCCAGGGAGTTCGCATCGCTTCTCAGAGATATAGTTGAGAGGGGCCTCGACATCAGTGAGCTGGAAACCCCTAAATACAGCTACCTTGATATAAAGACGGCTATAGCGTATAAGCTTATTGAGGAGTGCAGACTCTGCGAAAGGAAATGCGGTGCTAAGAGGATTAAGGGGAAGCCCGGTGTCTGCATGGTAGATAGGGAGTGCATAGTGCACAGCTTCTTCCACCATATTGGTGAAGAAGCTCCCTTGGTACCCAGCGGGACGATATTCTATGGTGGATGCAACTTTAAATGTGTTTTCTGTCAGAACTGGGATATAAGCCAGGTACATGCTAGAGATGGGGAACGGGTTTCACCAAGGGAATTAGCGTTTATACAGAGGAATCTAAGGCTTAAAGGAGCCAGGAACATAAATCACGTAGGTGGGGAGCCAACGCCCCATCTACCATTCATACTTGAAAGCCTCAGGTACCTCGATGTAAATGTACCCCAGTTATGGAACAGCAACATGTATATGAGCGGGGAGGCTATGACGCTACTACGGGACATAATAGATATATGGCTGCCCGACCTGAAATACGGCAATAATGAGTGCGCTTGGAGACTCAGTAAGGTGAGAAACTACTGGGAGATTGTAACTAGGAATATAAAGGTAGCACATGACTCCAGTGATATAATTATAAGGCACTTGGTTTTACCAGGGCACGTAGAGTGCTGTACGAGAAGAGTCTTAGAATGGATCGCATCGAACACGCCAAGGGCATTAGTGAATATCATGGATCAATATAGGCCGGAACACATAGTAGCTAAACACCCCGGGTTATACCCTGAGATAGCTCGAAAACCTAGCGCATCAGAATTAAAGACCGCTTATGAGATAGCCGATAGCTTGGGGATAATGTATCAACAGGTATCATGAGGCGATTTCATTGAGTAAACCAGGTATTGTTTCAGAATACTATTTCAGCGATCATTATAGAGTCATAGTCGTCGAGGAAGGCGACTCCTATATAGTATCAGTTGATGTATATAGGAGTAAATGGATTTTCACGGATTACACAGAAAAATGCGTGGAAAACACATGTCTACTCCTAAAAGAATTATCACCAGAACCCGGTGATAATCGATACGTGGATCTAGATAGTGTATCAAAGATAATAATCATAGGTGTTAAAGTAGACGATAAC
>NZ_JBMFMW010000058.1:0-7713 GCF_049970475.1 Desulfurococcus sp. | reverse complement strand
GTGAAGACTACGGGAGAATGTTCATGGATAGAGTCTATAAGATGTTTATAAGGATGTCGGAGAAATACGGCTTAACGATGAGCTATACTCATTTAACGCTTCCAGAGGAGGCTAGGAACCGGTTAAGCGAGATAATAGCTGGGAAGAAAAAGGAGGTTGAAGAACTAATATCCAAGTATAGGAGAGGAGAGCTACTGGCAAGGCCAGGTAAGACAGTCGAGGAGACACTGGAAGATGAAATAATTGATATATTATCCAAGAAGCTACTTGACAGTGTTGCCGAGGTAATAACACCATACTTTACACTAGTCAACCCCGTTGTAATCATGGCTAGAACTGGTGCGAGAGGAAACCCAGTCAATCTGACCCAGATGGCCGCCCTACTTGGACAGCAGACAGTAAGAGGAAAGCGCCTTACAAGGGGCTACCTTGGGAGAGCACTATCCCACTTCAAGCCAGAAGACCTGGGTCCGGAGGCAAGGGGTTTCATAGCAAGCGGGTTTGTACATGGATTAAACCCTGTTGAAATGTTCTTCCATGCCGCGGCTGGTAGAGAGGGGCTGATAGATACGGCTGTCAGGACAAGCCAGTCTGGATACATGCAGAGGCGTTTAATAAACGCGTTACAAGACCTAAGGGTGGAGTATGATGGAAGTGTACGTCTTACCACAGGTGAGATAGTCCAGCTACTCTATGGTGAAGATGGTGTTGACCCGATGAAGAGCGACCATGGTAAATCCGTTAACGTAGATAGAGTCATTGAGAAAATATTTGGAGGTGGACTATAAGATGCAGGGTTTAACTATAGAGGAAATCCAACAGCTCCTCGAGGAGAGACTGAAGGGGAACGTTAGCCAGCAGGTATATGAGGAAGTACGTAATAAATTACTGAACATAGCTGGGAAGATCGTGATAACTAGGGAAACCGTAGAAAGATTCATAGAACATATAATCGAGAGATATCATTCCTCGTTGATAGAGCCAGGCGAGGCTGTGGGGACTATTGCCGCCCAAAGCCTTGGAGAGCCATCAACACAGATGACATTAAGGGTATTCCACTATGCCGGTGTACGTGAATACAACGTAACCCTCGGTCTCCCCAGGCTCATAGAGATAGTTGACGCCAGGAAAAAGCCTGAAACACCTATCATGGAGATATATCTAGTGGATGAATATAGGAGAAGCGAGGAGAAGGCTAGGGAGATAGCTAGAAAAATAGAGTCAACATACCTAGAGAACATCACCAGGGAACTAGATATCGACCTCATAGAAGGTGTGACGAGGGTACGTCTGGATCCCGAGATGCTGGAGGATAAGGGGTTAAGTGTCGAGGTGATCATTAAGAAGTTGAAGGAGCTAGATGTGGGCGAGGTTTCAAGAGGAGATGACCCATACGAGGTAATAATATCGCTTAGAGAGGAATACCTCGACTACAGTAAGCTAGAGAAGCTGAGAAGCAAACTTCTCGGTCTGCATTTGAAGGGTATAAAGGAGATACGTAAGGTAATAATCCAGAAACGCGGCGACGAGTACGTGATAATATCTGAGGGAAGCAACCTTGAGGAAATAATGAGGATAGAAGGCGTGGACTGGAGGAGAGTGTATACTAATAATATACATGAGATAGAAAGAGTGCTCGGCATAGAGGCCGCTAGGCAAGCTATAATCAAGGAGATCAAAGAGATACTTGATGACCAGGGTCTAGACGTAGATATAAGGCATATAATGCTTCTAGCCGATATGATGACGTGGACCGGGCATGTGAGGCAGATTGGTAGAATGGGTGTTGCCGGTGAAAAGCCAAGCGTACTGGCCAGGGCTACATTCGAGATGACTGTTCAAAAGCTCCTGGAATCAGCAGCCACTAGTGAGGAAGACCGTTTATATGGCGTTACAGAAAATATTATAATAGGTCAAACAATACCTGTAGGAACTGGTATGGTTCAGATTTATATGACTCCAAGCCTATTAAAGACCGAGGCTGGCAACAAAGGTGATAGGAATGAGTAGCCAGGTTGACCTGCTTAAAGCGATAAGAACGACTGCTGATACAGGGCAAATAGTGTATGGAAGTAGGCAAGTCAGGAGACTAGTTCTTCACGGGAAGGCTAAAGCAGTAATCATAGCATCCAACGCTTCCCCGGAGATAAAAAGGGATCTAATATATTATGCGAAGCTAAGCAACATCCCCGTTATAATGTTCCCTGGAACAAGCATAGAGCTAGGTACCCTTTTGGGGCGTCCCCATAGCATTACCTCAATAGCTGTGATCGATCCGGGGCAATCAAACATACTTGACTTCGCTGGAGAGGTGTAGAAGTAGATGAGTGACGAGAAGCCACAGGTGAAGATAACGCCTGAGGAATTCCGCTATATGACGTTATTAAACGAGCTCACAGGTGCTGTGGTAAGGGATTGTATTATTGAGGAGGATAACAACAGAGTGATCTTCCTAGTAAACCCAGAGGATGTGGGGAAGGCGATAGGACCCAAAGGCTTCTTCGTCCAGAGGCTGAGGAAGATACTTAATAAAAACATAGAGATAGTTGGCTACAGTAATAACCTCGAGGAGCAAGTCAGATATGCGTTATCACCAGCCAGGATAAAGGAGATAAAGCTCTCAACGAGACCTGATGGTAGCAAGATCCTCTACGTGGCAGTGGATCCATCTGATAAAGGGATAGCCATCGGTAAAAACGGTAAAAACGTTCAGAGGGCTAAACTTATTTTAAAAAGGCATTTTAATATAGATTCAGTGATTATCGCGTAACACGGTTAAGTGAGGGGAGAAGATGCCCGGTAAAAAAGGCCCAAGCGGGTTGTATGCCGCTAGGAAACTGGAAGAGAAGAGATTGAAATTCAGGTGGAGTCAGCGTGACTTCAAGAAGAGAATGCTCAGGAAAATGGGTAAGCTAAGGGATCCATTAGAAGGAGCACCCATGGCCAGAGGAATAGTCTTGGAGAAGGTTGGCATAGAGTCACGTAAGCCGAACTCAGCTGTAAGAAAATGTGTAAGGGTGCAACTAGTTAAAAACGGTAAGGTGGTGACAGCATTCGTGCCATGGGATGGCGGAGTAAACTATATAGATGAACACGATGAGGTAATAATAGAAGGTATCGGTGGCCCTCTAGGAGGATCACTAGGAGACATCCCAGGCGTAAGATATAAGGTGGTAATGGTTAACGGTGTCTCGCTTAAAGCTTTATGGCTTGGAAAAAAGCAGAAGCCTGTGAGATAATGCTATAGGTTTTAAACTCATGCCCTGATATCGGATAATGAAGGTGTTTATGTATGAGTGAGATGCAGACCAGGGAGATGTTGATTGGCGAAATAAAGTTATTCAATAAATGGAGCTACGATTTTATAGAGGTAAGAGACCCTAGCTTGAAAAAATATATTTGCCTAAAACCAGTTTACCTACCCCACTCCGGCGGCAGACATGAGCATAAACGCTTTGGAAAAGCACTAGTACCCATCGTCGAGAGGCTAATAAACAATGTAATGCGACCAGGTAGAAACATGGGTAAGAAGCACCTCGCATACAACATTGTGAAGAAATCATTCGAACTCATATATCTGAAAACAGGTGAAAACCCATTACAAGTATTAGTGAGGGCAATAGAGAACGCGGCCCCTAGAGAGGAGACCACTAGGATAATGTATGGTGGAATAACATACCATGTCTCAGTTGATATAGCGCCTTTAAGGAGAATTGATCTAGCACTAAGACATCTAACCGAGGGAGCTAGGTTAAAGGCTTTCCACAACCCCATATCCATAGAGGAGGCATTAGCGGAGGAAATAGCGTTGGCTGCATCAAATGATCCAAAGAGCTATGCTGTTCAGAAGAAGGAGGAAATCGAGAGGATAGCGTTAAGCAGTAGATAGCGTTTTTAAATTATCACTCAGATACCTCCTCTATCTCCTATATAAACAAGGACGGAGATAATTACTGGCAGGGAGAAATACTTTATAAACACCCTGAAAGTTATTAAACTAGTTGGACATGTTAATGTAGATAAGAAAGGTGATGAACGTGAGCACGCCTCAGAAACCACATTTAAACATAGTGATAATTGGGCACGTAGACCATGGAAAAAGCACTATGACAGGGCATATACTCTATCGTCTAGGCTACTTCGATGAAAAAACCGTGAAGATGATCGAGGAAGAAGCAAAGAAAATGGGTAAGGAGAGCTTCAAGTTTGCCTGGTTACTCGATAGAATGAAGGAAGAGCGTGAACGCGGTGTCACTATTTCACTATCATACATGAAGTTCGAGACCAAGAAATACTTCTTCACCATCATAGATGCACCCGGTCACCGAGACTTCGTTAAAAACATGATCACCGGCGCAAGCCAGGCCGATGCAGCCATCCTAGTTATAAGCGCCAGAAAAGGAGAGTTCGAGGCTGGAATGAGTGCCGAGGGCCAGACCCGTGAGCACGCCATACTAGCTAGGACCATGGGTATAAACCAGCTAATTGTGGCCATAAACAAGATGGATGCAACCGAGCCACCATACAGTGAGAAGAGGTACAACGAGATTAAGGAGATCCTGGGCAAATTCCTAAAGGGACTGGGCTACGATATATCCAAGATACCATTCATCCCGGTGTCAGCGTGGACAGGTGAAAACCTGATTGAACGTTCGCCCAACATGCCGTGGTATAATGGTCCAACACTAGTAGAGGCATTGGACTTATTAACGGTGCCGCCCAAGCCACTTGATAAACCACTTAGAATACCGATACAAGATGTATACAGCATCTCCGGTGTTGGTGTCGTACCTGTTGGAAGGGTTGAAACCGGTGTACTTAAAGTAGGCGATAAAGTAGTATTCATGCCGCCAGGACTAATCGGTGAAGTCAAGAGTATAGAGACTCATCACGCTAAGATCGAGAAAGCAGAGCCCGGCGACAACATCGGGTTCAATGTAAAGGGTGTAGAGAAGAAGGATATTAAGCGCGGCGATGTGGCTGGATCCCTTGATGTTCCCCCAACAGTTGCCGATGAATTCACCGCGAGAATAATGATAATGTGGCATCCAACAGCAATAGCCGTGGGATACACGCCAGTAATACATGTCCACACAGCCAGCGTGGCATGCAGGATAACCGAGATAATTTCAAAGATCGACCCTAGGACAGGTAAGGAGGTTGAGAAGAACCCGCAGTTCCTGAAGCAGGGAGACATAGCTATAGTTAAATTCAAACCGATAAAGCCACTCGTAGTAGAGAAATACGCTGACTTCCCAGCTCTTGGAAGATTCGCTATGAGAGACATGGGTAAGACAATCGGTATTGGACAGGTACTCGAGATCAAGCCAGCACAAGTCAATATCAAGAAATAGTTTTTTAAACCCGAATTCTACACATTACGTTTCCAAGTATGCTTACAGGTATAAGGTTGGTCACGATGTCCGCAACAAGGATGGTTAAAATAAAGATCTGGAGCACCAATGTAAAAGTACTAGACGACTTCGTGGGTAAGATAACAGATATAGTGAAGAAGACAGGTGTTAAAATGAATGGCCCAATACCACTGCCAACTAAAAAACTAAGAATCAGGACAATGAAGCTACCGCATGGAGAGGGAAAGAAAAAGTATGAGAAATGGGAGATGAGGATACATAAGAGGCTACTATACATAGCCGAGGATGAAAGAGTAATGAAGCAGTTGATAAGGGTTAGGATTCCCCCTGAGATATGGATGGAGATAGAGATATAGTTTTAAACAGCCCGATGTTTTAATAAAGTGATTCAACCCATCATCCTGTGAACTCAATTTCCTCCTGTTAAGAAATATAAGCCTGAAACACTTTTATCATAGATATGAGCCGGGGTGCCCGAGCGGTCTAAGGGGCTGGCCTGGAGAGCCAGTGCCCCGAAAGGGGCGCGCGGGTTCAAATCCCGCCCCCGGCGCCTCGGTATGTTGTTTCTGCTTCCATATAGGTTTACTATTGAAGAATGTAATTGTATGTATGAATCTCTTCCCTAATTCAAGATGTAGGGTGCCCGCGAACACCCCTAAGCCGTATGCAAGCCCAAAGGGGATATAGGGGGAACAAGGATGAGGGGATGAAACCAATTTAAATAAACCTATACCTATATAAGACCTAACCCCTTTAACATAGAGCTCTAACTAAATATTTCATGAAGAGAGATAAAAACATGTAGTCAAGGTGGCTTCATTGAGGGGATCCCTTGGGGAAATGGGTGAGGAAGCTGTAATAAATCTTATAGCTGATAAACTGATCAGCAAGCCTGAATCGGGCGAGAGTCTCACGTATCCCGATGATGCTAGAGATTTACTGCCAAGAGGCCCTAGGTTAATATATTCCATGGATGCTTATAGAATAAAATCGCTTATGCTTCCATGGAGGACCTGGAGCGATATCGGGTGGATGGCTTTAACCGGTGCCCTTAGCGATGTAGTGGTTAAAGGCGGAGTGCCTAGTGTAGCAATGATTGGGTTAGGACTTAGCAGTGAAACAGATATCCTGGATTTAGAGGAGCTGGTCAAGGGGCTCCGTGAAGCGAGTAACTACTATGATGTGAGGATTACAGGGGGAGATACAAATGAAAGCCTTGATCCATGGATAGCTGTCTCAGTAATGGGGTTTACAACCTGTAAACGTCCCCCAAGTAGGCGTGGAGCCAGGCCAGGCGACATTGTTATCGCCACGGGATCTTATGGCTCGATGGGTTTTGTAGCACTCCACGGTGTCGTGGAGGCTAGTGGAATAAGCTGGGTCGTTGATAACACTAAGAGGGTGTATTTGAAGCTCGAAGTAGCCAACGTGATCATGTCTACTTATAGATTCATTCATGCTTCAATGGATGTAAGTGATGGACTTGGATATACCTTGGAACAACTCTCAGAGCTCAGCGGGTATGGTATACTCCTTGAGAATCTCCCGGTACACCCAGCAGGACTTAGAGAGTATTGCAAGAACAGTATTGAATGCATGTGGAGGCATGTACTAGTTGGAGGAGAGGAGTATGGTGCCGTGCTAATTGTCGCTGGAGAGTACCTGGATAAAGTGGTTGAGGAACTAGATTACTATGAGATACCATATAGTATCATAGGGAGGGTGGGAAACATATCCCCGGGAATATATATTAATGGAGCCAGGATCACTGTGGAAAGATGGGATCAATTCAGGGGGTGGGGGAAACGTTTTCCAATGGGTGATGCCCGGTAAGCTAGCTCAATCACCTATGCCTAGATTAAGTGATATCCCTGCACTAACACGATACTTTACCGGGGTAGTGGCATTAATGGATCAGCATGATGCACCGTTAAACTATGTTGAATCACTAGCCAGCCACGGCCTGGAGGTCCTATACATACCTACTAGGGATCAACATCCTGTTGAACTACTCGATCTCTTAAAGGCTACTTTCTTCATAGAGTACCATGTAAAAAACGGTGGAGCTGTTCTAGTACACTGTGTCAGCGGGCTCGGGAGGAGCAGTGTGGTTACGGCGTCATTCCTGGTCTTCAATGGTTTAACCGCATATGACGCAGTTATGGAGTTGAGGAGTATTATACCAGGGGCGCTTGAAAACCCTTGGCAGGTTAAAATGATTAGGACATACGAGGTCTTCCTGAATAGCCTAAGTGAGCTGGGGTTACTCCGTAGTGTAGCCGACTGGATTAAAGTAGCTGACACCAGCATAACTAGGCAATTATCCAAGGCCATCCAG
>NZ_JBMFMW010000057.1:0-7915 GCF_049970475.1 Desulfurococcus sp. | reverse complement strand
GAAGGTATATCTGTGTAGTCTTAATGTCCGAGTGACCCAGTAACCTCTGGAGTGCTGGAAGGCTGATGCCTCTTCTCAGGGCGCGCGTAGCAAATGTATGTCTTAATACATGTGGTCTAACCCTCTCAGGGGCTATTCCAGCCCGTGTAGCCAATCTCTTTAACTTCTTATATAATCCACTATATGTTAAATTAAAGAGCCTGTCTCCAGGCATCAACCCATTGAGCCTTATCCAGGCATCAAGCATCTTGAAGGTTTCCTCTGTAGCTACGACGTACCTCTCCTTACCGTACTTGGCCGAAGTAACCTTTATCACTCTACTATGGAAATTAACGTCTTCAACACGGAGGCCCAATAACTCACGGCTACGGAGGCCAGTGTCAACAAGTAATCTCAATACTAGTTTATCCAGTGGGGTCCTAGCAACATTATAGAGTTTCTCAACCTCTTCATCGCTCAACACATTAATGCTGGCGTGGGGCTTCCTTACCGGTGTCACAACTATATTTACTCCAAGCCATTCAAAAAACCTCTTAAGGAACAAGGTATAGTAATGGAGTGTAACCAGCCATTTCTCCTTATCACTTATTTTCCTGTTTGGAAACCCGTTTCTCAATCGATCATTACGCCATGCCAATATATCCCTTAAAGTTACATCCCTTAACGGTTTATCCCCGATGAAACCAAGGAAGTCTTTGATAGCAGATAGATACGCCTTTACCGTCTCTTCTGATGCTCCTGATGCCTCAAGAGACGCCTTAAACTCCTCCACTATCTCTTTATTGCTTAAATCCAGCATACCTTGAGGCGCTTTACCAAGTTCTATTCTGCCCGGCAAAACAAATCCCTGCCAATGGATCCACTATTATCATGTTTTAAGATAAAGGGCTACTACTAATACGATGGTTTAAACATTATTACCTGCTGTAATCAAATAACAATAATGGGATGAAGATGCGTGGCAGGTTAAACCCTTGAATGGGATGAAGACGCCGCGCGGGGCTGACCTTTATCCAGGTATTCAAGCAGGAAGTGGTACCATGCCTAGGCGCGTGATACTTGTTCATGGCGATAGTGATGGTGTAGCCTCGGGGGCGTTGGCCTATAATTTCTACAAGGCTAGGGAGGAACCAGTAGTCTTTTTCACGCACCCGGTTGGACTACTAGGGGATCTCAGGGAGTTCACGAGGAATGGCGACAACATATTTATTGCTGACATAGCCTTGAACGAGGTGCATGCTGAGGAGGTCCTGAGACTACTCGAGGAGAGAGGAAGATATGGTGAAGTCGTTTACATAGATCACCACCCGGAACCCCTCAATACCAGGCTTAATGATATGGATAGAGTTAACGTATATCATAATACTTGTTGCTCCGCCTCTGAGTTGACATATATATTCCTTCACGAGAGGGGCCTGGACCCGGAATACTCTCGGATAGCACTATACGGAGCCATAGGCGACTATCTCGATGAAACCCAATGGGTTAAAAGAACGCTGACCGAATGGGATAAGAGGTCCATATACCTCGAGGCAGGCATACTAATCCAGGCCTTGGAGGGAACTCGGCGTGACTATGAGTTCAAACGGAGAATAGTAGAGTATTTATCTAGAAATAGCATTCCAAGCAGTAATCCAGTTATTGTTGAAAGAGGGTTGGAGCAGGCTAAACGAGATGAAGAGCTACGGGTATGGGTCAAGGAGAATATCCGTGTCTATAGAGCAATAGGGTATGTCGTAAACCCTCCTGGAAGCATTGGTAAAGCTGCCAACTATGCGAGGGTATATGGGGGTACACGGGTAGGTATAGCCATTGAGGAACGAGGCGATACATATGTAATGAGCCTACGGGGAGATAACACCATTGATTTAAACAGGGTTCTCAGAATCATGTCGAGGGAGCTTCCTGTTATGGGTGGTGGACACCCGTTCGCTGCAGGAGCCAGGGTTAAAAAAGAGTTTTTCAACGAGTTTCTCGTCAGGCTCGATGAAGCCATTAAAGGCTTTTCACAACAGTGACTTCATTTTCTCCTCTATTAGCCTTGAAGCCTCATCCCTACCTAGTTGGGTAGGCTTGGTCTTCCTCAGCTCCTCGAGTATCTTATCGGGGGCTTCAACGTATTGATTGAGCCTCCCATGAGTTCTAGCGATATACCTGTATGCTATCTCCCCATCTCCAAGTAATACCGCGTCGAACACTACGTCTTCACCGCTGGCAACCATTGATACAAGCCCTATCGAGGCTCCCTCCCTCCCGGTTATCTTGAAGAGGTAGCCTCCCTCAATTGTTTCACCAACAAGGTCTAGTGACATAATCCTATCTAGGGGGTCTTCGACTGGTTTCACTGGTTTCTCCACCACGGTTTCCTCAGTCTCCCCAGCCAGGATTCTCTCTGCTTCCTCACGTGTAGGTGCTTCCTTATATTTCTCCTGGATCTCAGCTAGTTTCTCGTTAATTACCTTGTTCTTTATGCTCTCGACCTGTTCATCCGGTACTCTCTTGAATACTTCTAGTTTAAGTGTATCATATAGCCATTTTATTCTCATGGCTTTCTCATCGATAATGTACTTCACCCTGATTCTAACAGCATCTCCCTTATCTACTTTTACCCCTTCAACCAATACGTGGAAGAGCAACATGTTTAGCTCCGCGGATGCTCTCGCAATCTCCCTCGCAAACTCCTTGTTTGTTTTCACGATACCTGCTAACTGAGCATAGAGGGTTCTACGTAGTTTATCAGCATATGCACCGGCTATCACGATACCAGTGTTTAACTCTTTGGCTACCTCCCCACTCATAAGTGATCCCTAAGAAATAATATATTATCTCAGCTTAATTAACTTAATTAATGCCTTGAACTGATTTATTACCCTGTGAGAAACTACTTTTAATACAGTGGTGTTGGTGTTGAGTGGTGGAAAGAATTTCTCAGGTATTGTTGTGGGAATAGAGTACCTAGATGGATTTAACTCACCGCTACTATATGTACATGGGGATATCGAGGGCTCTGAGGGAGACTTCTACGTCCTTGTTGATGAAAAAGAACTCGACAACTATCTAAGGCTCGGGATAGGTCAGAAGATTGAGGGTATTGGGGAGGAGATCTCGCGGAACCCGCTTGTAATAAGGAAACTGGTGGTATAGGTCTTGAAGCTCCTTGCAAGACCCCCTAGGATCAAGGTCCTAGAGGCCGCTGGGTGCATCGGGGATAACCGGGTGAAAATAGTTGATTCTAGTAGGGCTGTAGTCTCCTCAAGTACTGGTGAGAGAAAGTACAGGGTTATCCTACTAGAGGAGGGGCAAGGCGTCTTCAGGGCTTATAGCGATGATAATGGAACTGTTTACAAAGGGTATGTGGGCTACCCCATTATAGCCTTCATGATTCTCAGGGGTTATCTCCCCATAGATAATGTTATCATAAAGGCATTCACCGGTATACCCTGGAAGGAGCTTAATGAGAAGTATAAGAAGTACTCTATCGTTGAAAACATTGTTATCTCGAGGGCTGAGAAGACAGGTGTCTCAAGGAATATTATAGATGACTACATCAACGTGATCTTCAAGAAGATTGGGATTTATAAGATATATTTCGACGAGTCCCTCCTCTCCACATGGAGTTGAGGACTCCTACCGATTAAACTAGTACAAGGTTATTTTACCATGTACCACCCTGAAATACCTCTCCTTGAGGAGCTTGTAGATTATTTGCCTAGCCACTTCCTTTTCTACACCTAACTCAAGCGATACGGCCCTTATGGCGTCTTTAATAGTTATCTCACCATACTCTATCATCAGCTTCCTCAATAAATCGTATACCTGGCCATAAACCCCCTCTGGTTTACTAGCTATACGCAGCCTATCCATGTCTACATATATCCTTACCACCCTGCCCTTCCACATTCTCATAAGGTAAGTGTCCTCATCTATCTTATCGACATATATCTTGGCGAAGAACCTGGGTATCCTGGCCTTGGAGCCAGGGGTTGTAAACACTAGTATGTTCCCATAGTTTTTTACTAGGGGATAGAACTCTATTTCCTCCCCTGGCTCGAAGACTATGAGTAGCCCTTTCCTAGCCTCAACCAATTGGTTTATATGGATGCCAGGTATAGATGATCCCTCTAACCCTATGGTTCTACTCAGTATACTGTTTTGATCAAGTATAATGATCGGGTCTACTGGTTTATTATTCAATACCTCGAGCACTATCCTTGACTTAATACCCATATAATGGCTTACAACGGCTTTAAACCCCCTTGTAAGTAGTCTTATTAAATCCACTCTACCATCACGCTATAGTTATTTTATATCTCAAACCCATTTAAAAGAAGAATAACTAGGTTGTATATCTGTTCCCAGTTTGAAGGTTTTACAGGATGCTTAATGCTCTCCTTGCTTTACCCGTTTAAATTTATAAGCGCTAGATTCTTTAAGTCTATTGGCGACCCCTTAGCTCCCCGAGACCCATGGCTGTCTACGGGGAGGGAGCCGGGGGAGGAACCGTGATAAACCACCCCACGAAGACCTAGAGCATAGGCGGGAAACGGTTGAGGGGGTGTCATGCTTGGAGGAGATGTATAGGGGCTGGGTTAACCAGATTAGAGAGGCCCTGCTTGAATGGGGGAGATACAGGGTTTCCGGGGTCTTTGACAAGATCGTGGTACTCGGTATGGGTGGTAGCGGTATAGTAGGGGATTTCCTAGCTACTCTTTCACAAACCAGTAGAGGCCTCCCCGTGTATACTTCTAAATCGCATCACGCGCCTGGCTTCATTGACTCAGAGACACTGGTTTTATCAGTTAGTTACAGTGGTAATACTGTTGAAACAGTAAATGCAACTATCGAGGCGTTTAAGAAGACGGGGAATATAGTGGTGGTCTCCAGCGGGGGTCATCTAAGAGACTATGCTTTGAAGCATGGATTACCATATATTCCACTACCCACGGGTCTTGCTCCAAGAGCCTCCCTGCCATCAATGCTCTTCAAGATCCTTGGATTACTTGACTCGAGCGGGTTATCCATGGTGGGTAAGAGGGATGCTGAGGAAACCTTGTCATTCATAAATAGTGTCATGGATAACGCGGTGGAAGAGGCTTACCGGCTAGCCGAGTGGATCCATGGAATCCAGGGTCTACTGGTTATTGCAACCCATACCCCTCTAGAAGCGCTGGCTCTAAGGGGTAAGAACGAGTTTAATGAGAACAGTAAGATACCGGTTAAAATAGATGTTGCACCTGAATGGATGCATAACGATATAGTAGGGTATGAGGAGCCTAGTGGTATACCCTTAAAGATCATTGAAGTCTTCGACCCGGCTGACGAGGCTGGATACAGGCTCGTGGAGTTCATGGATGAAATATACAAGGAGGTTAATGCCTGGAGGCATAGGTTGAGTCTTAGAGGGGAGACATTATTAGATAAGCTTATCTACGGTAGCCTAGTTCTCGGAGTGGCCAGCGTCAGGCTCGCTGTCCTCAGGGGTATAGATCCCCTTGAGACAAGGAGTATCAAGAGGTATAAGGAGTCTGTGCATAATATATTCCCCGGGCTTTAAAGGTTAAAAAGCTCTAAGCACTATTAAACCTAGTATCTGAGGGGCCGTAGTCTAGCCTGGCTAGGATGCGGGGCTTGGGCCCCCGTGACCCGGGGTTCAAATCCCCGCGGCCCCACTATTCGTGTTCCTACTCCTTGTCTTCTTTCCTAGGATCAGTGGTGTATTGAATATTATCAAGCCTATTATGGTGAAAAATATTATCCTCGCCACTCCCCCTGTTCTAGCGGCCAGGTATAATGGCCCAGTAGCTATTAGCACTAGTATTAATGCCTTTATTCTATGTCTCATATCCATAGTGTTTAACGCCTCTATTACGTCCTTTATCCTCCTGCCTGAGGCTACTAGTGCTATACCTATTCCAGTTAACCCTAGCGCCGTGGGCTCCCATTGCCTAAGTAATAGTGTAGTTGATGATAGAGCTATTGCTGCCGCGCCTACCGTGATGGATGCTGACCCAGGTTCAAGCCTACTGCCTAGATAATAAATTATCAGGGCTATAGCTAGCCCTGCAGTGATTCCGCCGGCCACGTCTACTACGTAGTGGGCTCTTAGATATATCCTGCTCAGCGATATGCCTGCAACCAATAGTGCTGAGGCTACTGCGAGGTATTTATCCCCTAGTTTCAGTGTGAGTGTGCCCCAGAATGATGTTGAGATCTGTGCATGACCGCTTGGGAACCCGGGACCCTCTGCCTCCACTAACGGGTTTGGTGGCCTCGGCGTGTTGAATGAGTACTTCATCACAAGGTTTAATGAGCCGGAGGCTATTACAGCGAGAACGGTATATAAGCCTGTGTAGGGGTCTACTATATAGTATAATAATATGCATGTGAACAAGTATATGTATTCCTCGCCGAGGATGCTCCACATCCTCCATACGCCTGTGTTATTTAAGAGTATTGTTGAGGCGAGGGCTATGGCTATCACTGCATCCAGGAGTACTTTAAACCTATTGTTTAATCCCTGCAATAAGATCATTCCCCCTGGTGAACTAATATTATATTCCCCGGCTTAGAATAATATATTTACTCGATGATGAAATGACGGTAACCGGAGCCCGTGAAGACCGTTCTCCTAGCTGATTAAGCCTTGTAGAGCCAGAAGCCAAGTAACCCAATCAACATTTCAACCAGGGTCTCTCTTCTCGCCTCCTCAAGCTTCTCCTTAATGCCCAGGAACCTATATGCCTTGATCATAGAGTAGAAGTAGAGGATGCCGGCTGCAGCGATAAGTATCTTGTAGAGTATGCTGGACCCCGTGAGTAGGCCTGTCAAAATCCCCGTGAGAGGCCCCGTGAACCCTGTTATCACGAGTAACTTGGAGGATGCCTCGACGCCGGTCTTCAATGGTATTGTCTCATACCCCTGTATTCTATCGCCCTCGATGTCCTGTATGGCCTTCAACACCTCCCTGCCTAATGTAACTATGAATATTGTGAGAGAGAGCCCGGCAACTACAACTGTATCGCCGGGCGGTGCATCAGCCGCGGTATAACCATATATTATGGGACCCGTTGTAGAGGTAGCTACCACGAGCTGGCTCCACCAATGCCTCCTCAGGAAGCTATAGCTGAGTCCTAGTACAGCGTATACTGCTGCAACCAACGCTACATAAATATTAATTACCAGGTTTAATAACACACCAACCATTACGAGAACAAGTGCCAGGGTAAGCGAGATCCTCGGGGAAGCCTTACCACTAGGCAGGGGCTTCCACGGCTTGTTAACCCGGTCAACCTCTAAATCCACCACATCGTTAACCAGCATAGAGGCTGATGTAATGGTAAAACCTGTTACAAAGCCCACCAAAAGCCTCGCAAGGCCCACGCCAGAGAAATCATAGTATCTAAACATCAATAACATAAAGACAGCGCCGAAACCACTCATCAGGGAGTTAGGCAACCTCATCATGCGACAATAATCAATAACACCCATATCAACCACTAATATATTGGATAACGAAGAGAAGGAAATTAAAACCATTACGAGCGCTACAGGTACACCCATAGACAAGGTTTATACCCGAATCTATGAGACCCCGCCAAGCAGTAGTATAACACGCCTCGCCCCCTGGGCGAAGCCACGGCGTTCGGGCTCTTGGGAGCGGCGGGCTGAACCCCTCGGGAAACCCCTTGGGGCTTACACCCCCGCCCCATCAACCCCGTCTTCTACGGGAGCCCGCGCCGCCACGGGTTACCCCGTGACGACAGGCCGCCTCTTTTCGGGGAGGGGTTCCCGCTTAGATGCTTTCAGCGGTTACCCCTTGCGGCGTGGCTGCCCGGCGTTGCCCGCCAGGACAACCGGTACACCAGAGGCCGCGCCACCCCGTTCCTCTCGTACTGAGGGTAGCTTCCCCTCAGGC
>NZ_JBMFMW010000056.1:0-8049 GCF_049970475.1 Desulfurococcus sp. | reverse complement strand
TAACGTGTTTACTCCAGTTCTCCCAGACAAGCCTCCTCCTAACCTCAATGAACTCCCTCGCCTTCTCCTCACTGACCCCACCCAGTATCTCGTTGAGGAGGTATTCGAGGGGGTAGCCTATCAACTCCCTGATTATGGACGGATCGACGCGTAGACCAGTGAGACGTGCTGCCTCGGTAAAGCTCCAGACAATGAAGTCCTCGCTATCTACAAGCGTGCCATCCAGGTCGAAGAGGATTAGTCTGACACTGTTTAAAAGACTACTCACTGGAATCTTCATCACCCATCCCGTTTAAAACACGTGAAATAATCTCGGCTAAACCAAAGCCGCTTGGAGACTCTGCAACAATATTACAGTACTTGAGTAACTCCTCATCAGAGCCGCCGACCGCAGCCCTGTAGCCGAGGAACTTGATGAAGTCTACATCCATCGCACTGTCACCTATACCCAGGGCTTCACTACTACTGATGCCAAGCTTATCCAGGATATACTTGACTGCAACACCTTTCCCGACACCCTTAGCGTGCACGTGTATAGCGTACCCACTATACTCGAGGGTGTAGCCTTCATGCCTTGACTCAACATACCTCTTCATCTCATTAACTATCTCGCCAGCCCTATCCAGGTATTTCCCACGCATCTTCAAAGCGTACTCGTAGAGCCTGAACCTGTTCTGCCAGGAATCCTCAACGTATTCACCATACTTCTCAAGCAGGTCGAGGTAGACATCCCGGGCACTCATATTAGTCAGCTCCACAATACCCCATTCATCACTGTAGACTAATGCACCTGACTCACCCACGACAGGGCCATTTAACCCAATGTATCTAGAGAGCCCCACCACGATTGGTAATGCATTGCTTGAGACAAGGGACACGATCACGCCCTTGTCAACGAGTAAGCGCAAGGCCTCCACAGCCTTCAAGGCCAGCATATAACTCCTCCTATTAATGGTTAAAGTACCATCGATATCGGTGAATACTATCCTCACCCTGATCACCCATTTACTATGCATCGCAACTAAATCATGATAAATTTATTAGCATGGTTTTAAGCGTGGTAAGAATATTGTGGGAAATAAGTACCTATATATATGTTTTGAATAAATTTTAAAGACTCTATATACTTGAATACATCATAGAGGTGTAAACATGGAGGTGTAAACATGATTGATTACATAAACTTCGCCTTCATGTGCAGGGAGAAGCAGAGCGATACAGGAATAAGGATAGCCATAGTAGGTGCTGGACCAGCCGGGCTAGCAGCAACTGGATACCTGGCATGCCGGGGACACAGCATTGATGTATATGATAAGCAGCCTTACCCAGGCGGATTAATGGTATTCGCTATACCACCCTGGAGAATACCGAGGAACAGGGTCTTAGAGGGCGTGAAAGACCTAGAGAAGAGGCTGGGGGTTAGATTCATCACTAGAACCAAAGTATACGCCTCAGTAGAGATGCCTCACGAGGAGGGAGACGAGCTAGTCGAGAAGAAGACCAGCCTAGAGGAGTTGATAAGCAACTACGATCTAGTGCTATTATCAACGGGGACATGGAGATCGAAGATACCGAGGATCCAGGGGGCTAACGCTAAAGGTGTTGAAAGCGCCTTAGAATACGTGTATAGATTCAGACTCTACGAACTAGGACTAGTTAACTCAAAGCCTTCGGCAGGTAAGAAAGTAGTAGTTATAGGAGGCGGATACAGTGCCATAGACGCTGCAGAACAGGCAGTAAAAGAAGGCGCCGAAGCCTACCTTGTATACAGGAGAACAATAAAGGAGGCTCCCGCAGGCATATTCGAGGTAGAGAGGGTGAAGAGGCTGGGGGTAGAATTCATGGAGCTGGTTTCACCAGTAGAGATAATTAGTGAAGGCAACGCGGTGAAAGCCATAAAGTTACAGAGAATGCAGCTCGGACCCCCGGATGAAACAGGGCGCCCCCAGCCAATCCCCGTGCCAGGCTCGGAGATCATCATCGAGGCAGATAGAGTAATATTCGCCACGGGCGAGTCGCCGACACCCCCATTACCCCAGTCCGAGGACTACATGAATAAGCTAGGGATAAGGCTAAATAAGGATGGATCAATAGTAGTGAATAATATAATGCAGACAGGTAATCCAAAAGTATTCGCGGCTGGAGACGTGGTAACAGGCCCCTCGAAGGTGGGCCGAGCAATAAAGAACGGCCTATACACAGCCAAATACATACACAACTGGATAGAGGCTAAACTAGTTGCTTCAATAGCGAGGTGACCTATATGAGTTCGAACCCGGGTAGATACTACAGGATAATAGACCTAGGGACATGCATAGGATGCGGCGCATGCGAGGCCGCATGTGATTTCATACATGATGGGCACCCATATATAAAGGTATATAGGACGGAACTAGGCATTGAGATACCCGTTTCATGCATGCACTGCGCTAAAGCTCCATGTATAGATGTCTGCCCGACAGGCGCGATGACCAGGGATAGTGAGGGAGCCGTGTACGTTGTAGCAAGCAAGTGCATCGGGTGCATGGCATGCCTATATGCATGCCCATTCGGCATCCCAGAGCTCGATAAATCACTAAGGGTATCAACTAAGTGCGACCTCTGCATGGATCAAAGGAGGAAAGGATTGGAGCCAGGCTGTAGCTCTATATGTCCAGCCGGGGCAATAATATACGGGGAGGAAGCATTGGTATTCGATAAGGCGAAGAAGAAGGTAGCTGAAGCAATGGCGAGGGCAAGGTTCGAGACACTGTAGGTGAAGCTATGTGAACACGCTAGCCACTAGTATACTGCTCTATCTTTTCTCACTTGTAATACTCATATTCATAAGTAGACCATATTTAAATCCTTTACCCAGGTTTCTCATAAAACTGATCCCATATGGTTTAACCGGTTTAGCCATATATCTCGAGTACAATAGTGGTTTAATAGATGATTTCCCCACACTACTAGCCTACACAACACTGGTTCTAGGATATATTATAGGCATATATTCAACATATTATTTCAAGCTAGAGGAATACCATGGGAGATTTGATACCGTAATAGACTTATTCGTAATCCTTGTAGCTGCGACCTATGGCTCGCCAAACCTTATATCGCTGGCAGCAATGTGGTCAGCCGCAGAGATTATTGGATGGTACCTCATCGTTGAGGGAGAGGCACACTCCATAGAGGGCTCACTGAGATCCTCGAGAGGATACCTGCTTACATCAACACTTACATTCGAGATCTCCGTTTTCACAGTGATACTGGTCTCAATATTATCGGTAATGGCAACCATGGCCTCCGTGGACATAGGGTTCCTGATTAAGCCGTTTAAAACTATACCGTCTCACAGTGAGGCAAGCATATACTTTATTCCACTATTAATCGTTGGATTCATAGCTAAAACAGCAAATATCCCGCTACACTTCTGGCTACCCGGGGCGCATTCAGCAGCACCTTCACCGGCCTCAGCGATACTGAGTGGTTTAATGACTCCGCTGGGCTTCTACGGGTTATACAGGGTGCTTAAACTAGTCGACTTATCGAGCTATAGCATGGAGCTAGCCATGGTCTTAGCCATCCTAGGATTCATGTCAGTTATCTATGGATGGATACAGGTATCTGCCCAGAGGGATGGTAAGAAAATACTCGCATATGCAACCATAGCGACAAACGGCTATATAAGCATGGTTTTCGCACTATATGTTCTCAACCCCTCCAACGGCATGGAAAACCTGCTCGGGCTCTCGATACTAATGCATGCAGCATATAAGGTAACGCTGTTTAGTGAAATGGGGTTGATCGAGGCATCTTACAGGACCAGGTATATACATGGTATAAGAGGACTCTCGAAAACACTGCCCCTGTCATCGATGGGAGGACTCCTGGCCGTGCTCACATTAATGGGTGCCCCAGGTACAATAGGTTTCACGGTTAAAGCGCTCTCAGTATACTATATCATATCCCAGGCATTAGACCCGGCTAGATTACTGATACTGGTGGGATTCATAACATATATGGCGATATCAGCATACCTAGCCGTGAAATACATGACGATATACTTTAGCACGCCGCACCCACCCTTCCCAGAGGAACCCAGTGAGATACCTAGAGTAGCCCAGATACCCGTACTCGTCCTCGGCTTATCAAATGTCTACCTACCAATAGTATTGATACCATTACTTAAAGAATTAGCGGATTTAATCCTCCTGTTTTCAATGGTGTCACCCCTGATGCTTCTCGCTACGGTACTCATGTACCTCACAGTGGCAAGAGAGAGGGGTGTTAAGCATTGAGTATGATTCACGGTATAATCACCTCGGCATCATACATACTCGTGTTAACAGGATCAGCGACAAGTGATAGCCTGACCAGGCTTAGCAGGGTGCTCAGAGTAATAGGTTTCGCTCTCCCATTAATCGATACATTATTCAACCCAGCTGGGTTACTTGACTTTCAGAAATACTTCGTAGTGCTTGCAACACTCGTATCAGTGGCTGTAACCCTGCACTCGGAGGGGTACTATAGGGTAATTTATGGAAAAGTATCATATCAGCAATCACTATTAAATACCGTGCTTGTAACAGTGCTCACAGTGTTCAACGCCAGATTACTCGGGGAATTTGTCATTGGGCTGCTACTACTAGACCTGCTACTGATACTAGTGATTCTAATGGATAAGGGGGCTGAAAACTATGGGATAGCAATATACTATTTAGTGTTAAGCACTATACCAGCCGACATGGCTGTTCTAACAATGTGGGCAACAATAGCACAGAACTATGGTTTAGAGGCGTCGCTGACAACGAGTTTTTCAATACTAGCGCTACACAAGACCAGTATACACCCATTGGTGGCAACATTGATATTGATCGGGTACACTACAAAACTAGGGTTATTCCCACTACACATATGGCTACCCATAGTACATCCAGAGGCACCTAAACACGGCTCAGCAATACTGAGCGGATTAATAATAAAGATGGGTGTCTTCGGGTTGCTTCTAGCCTCGATGATATTCACATATCCCGGGTACATGAATTACATCATATTAGTACAGGGAGCGATAACGGCTTTATACGGGAGCTTCGCCGCGACACTTCAGAAAGATATTAGAAGACTACTGGCATATAGCTCGCTAGGGCATGCCGGAGTAATAGCCATACTATACTCGTTTTCAATACTCTATGGAGACCCCCTTATATCATATCTTTTATACTTCTATATAATATACCATGGAGTAGTCAAGGCCCATGCATTCATGAATGCCGCGTTAATGGATCAATTAGCTAACACCTATGACATTTATAAACTAGGATACCTTGGACAGTTATACCCGTCTTTAATCATTCCAGCCTTTAATATATTCATGAACTTCGCCGGGATACCGCCCTCTTACGGCTTCATGATGAAGCTAATGCTTCTAATAACAATTATACTGCTCATACCGTCACTAGGGATTATACCATTACTTACAAGCATAATTATCATTGTAGTAGCCGTGTTCTCGATACTCTACAGTATTAAGATAATTGGATGCTATATAGGGGGCTACAGAAAAGTCGTAAAACCCCCTGTAAAAGTCATGGAAGAGGAGTTATTCTCCGAGTACTATATCGCGTTCATCACGCTCATTCTCCCCATCATATACATAGCATTATCCATGGAGTACATGCCCGGCTACCTAGCTATTACACTACTGTTACTAGAAGCAATCTCCCTACTCATGTATACATGGATACTGTTTAGGAAGCCCATATATAAGACAGGTGAACCAAAATACTGGCTCTCAGGTGTTGAGCAATGAGCTACATAAGGGCTAGCATAGTAAGATGGTTTGAAGAAATAGCTGAGAAGACCATGGAGAAGCTTAAATCAACACGCAAGGGCACACTCCCAACGTTGATGTCGAGTCTCACGAATATTGGTGACGTGGTTTTCCCATACATCTCTCACCTCACCGACGTCTTATCTAGGAGGCTCAACAAGCTCCAGTTCACCATGATAGAGTCTATGTTACTAGCATCACTATGGTTCGGCTTTATAGCAATACTCCTAGTTATTGTGACTATATTACTTGGGTGATGAGCCGTGGAGCAATTACTTGCCTTAACAGCTGTAGCTCTCGCAATCCTATTACCAGTATTATATGATGGCATCGAGCGGAAAACAAAGGCCATACTACAGAGTAGGGTGGGCCCACCACTTCATCAATCACTGCTGGACCTAGGTAAACTATTATCTAAGGAGCCTGTGGAGTTCCCATCGTATCCACTAGTATTCTACACCACAGTACTCTCGATAATCCTAGAGTTCGCAGTGATACTAGTATTAAATATAGCAGTACTAGGGATAAACACCTCATTGTTAATGCCGGTGGCCATAGCATTAGTAACTGTGGCACAGACCGCAAACATATCCATGCCGCTCCTAGTCTCGAATCCTTACTCACAGATCGGAGGTATGAGGGAAGTCATGTTAGCGCTTGTGAACGAGTTCTCCCTAGTGGCTGGGCTCGCCTTGTTCTACTACTACACAGTCTCCCAACACCCATCCAGCATTATGGGCTGGGTGATCGCTATGCCACTCATAATATTGGTTACCACAGCAACCTATGTTCTATCTGGTAGGGTACCATTCGACATCGCTGAGGCCGAGGTAGAGCTCGCATCCGGTGTACTTATAGAGTTAAGTGGTAGAGTCCTCGCTTTATACCTGTACTCGATATACTTGAAGCGATATGTTTCATCCATGCTTGCAGCGGTAGTAGTGTTTACGTTGATGCCGTTGAACCCCTTGACAAGATTCATCCTGGTGAACGTATCTATCCCCTTCATATGGATACTGTACTCTATAACCAGTGTGATGCTTGGGAGGAGCCGTATAGATCTCGCTCCAGGCACCTTATTTAGGGTATATATTGTCCTGTTAACAATATCTATAACAGGGTTATTGGTGATTAAATAATGCATTCCCAGACGCTTCTAGATAGATACATCCAGCTAGCTGGGAAACTAGGCGGCAAGCATCTCGTGGAAGGAGACATGGTACACTTATACATACCCCGTGAAAACCTGGTTAAGGCTGCCTCCACATTGTTCAATGAATACAGACTAACACATAGGACGTGCGTCGCAATAGATGAGAGGCCGTTAAACGGCTTCTTCACGCTGACACATATATTCACGGATGACTCATCGAGGCTATATGTATTAGTGAAAACATACCTTGAGGGAGATAACCCGGTTGCACCCAGCATAGTTGGCGAGGTACCAGCCGCGGACTGGTGTGAGCTGGAAGCAATGGATTTACTAGGGATACAATTCGAGGGGAGGAGAAGAGAGAGACTTGTTCTACCACCATACTGGCCCGATGGAGTATACCCATTAAGGAAGGAGTTCTCATATGATCAAAGGCTAAACCTCCATGCGGTATCGGAGAAAATAGAGCAGGCTGGGGAAACCGGGGTACCAGTGCCTATAGGACCCTATCACCCGGCTCTCCACGAGCCAGAGTACTTCGAGCTGTATGTTGAAGGAGAGCGGATCTTAGACGTTAAATACAGAGGATTCCATGTACATCGTGGAATAGAGAAACTAGCTGAATCCAGAATGACGTATCAACAGGTAAACTTTCTAGCAGAGAGGATATGCGGTATATGTGGCTTCGAGCACAGTACATGTTACGCCTTGGCAGTTGAAAAAGCTGCTAAACTAGATGTACCGGAGAGAGCGCAATTCATTAGAAGCATAGTCCTCGAAGTTGAGAGGCTGCACAGCCACCTACTATGGCTCGGCGTTGCATTCCACACCCTTGGATACGATGCCGGCTTCATGCATATGTGGCGTATAAGGGAAAAGGTAATGGAGCTGGCTGAAGCATTAACCGGGAGTAGGAAAACATATGGTATAAACATGGTTGGTGGGGTACGGAGAGACATAAATGAGGAGAAGAGAAAGAAGACCATTGAAGTACTCAACGAGTTGGAGAAAGAGTTCAGTAAGATAATAGATGTCGCGATAAGCGTCCCACAAGTCAAGAAGAGGTTGACAGGTACAGGAG
>NZ_JBMFMW010000055.1:0-8183 GCF_049970475.1 Desulfurococcus sp. | reverse complement strand
ACATGTAGCCTGTAACCCTATATGTTTTAACCTCCACTACTCCCCACCTCCAAACCCCTTTCTAATCCTAAGTATCTCGGGACCCGTTGTATTGCCTCCTACAATTATACCGTGGTTATTGGCTAATAAACCACTCTTCACAAACGGTATTCCAGCGTTCACGGTTGCCCTTTCAACCCTTACCTTTAGGATTTCCTCTATGGTTTTTAAATCCCCATCACTAGCATCAGGGTGTACCACCCCACCCTGGTCATTTACTACGAGGAGGCTACCCGGTATTTCCAGGTTTAATAAGGGTAACTGAACTATTTCCACACCGAGGACACTACTTAAATCCCTTACAACATCTCTCTCAAACAACGTGCTTGCAATACACCCCTTGTTATTACATACTAGTAGGTTCCCGAGCGCAGTGAACCTCGAGCCCGAGACGTAGTGCACGATATCTATACCCTGCTCCCTAATCTGTTTTCTAAGAGACCCCAACTCATCATCGAATATTATCCTCGGCAGAATGATCGCGCTATCGTTACCAGCTATGAAGACACCATTCAACACTGTGCCAGCTATCCTGGACTCGATTATTCCCTTAACCTTTAATACCTCGATCATTTCCCTTTGATCACTACTACCTATCCCAGGGGGAAGAACCAGCATCTTACTATTCGTATACGCGTAGACCCCTATATTCGAGTTACCGAAGAAACTCATCCTGGTAATCTCCAATTAAAACCACCGACCCTTCCTGAAACACTGAGAAATATATTTATAGCTAGAGGATTAAATAGTTCTTTAAGTATTCAAGCTACTTAACTCTCTTGAGAAAAACCCTGGCCTCCTTCTCATTCTTATTGAACCTTATTTCAACAACTACTCTTCTAGGTGGTTTCTCGCGTCCACACGACCATATATACTTATTTAACTCTGGATCTAATATTATTTTTTCAGCATCCTTAAAGTGCCTGGCAACATATTTTCTCACCAATCTAATAGCTCTATCAGCCCTGTTCATGCGGCGTCCAAAGTATACCCTCTTCAATGGTATTACATGCACAGATTTAACCATACCCCCGGATTCGCTCATAGCTCAACCACCCCTAAATATTCTTAAGCTTACTCCTTCTCCAGTTCCTGAGGCTGAACCCCCTCCTAACCCTTAGACGGGTCTTAGCCGACACCCAGATCGGTATAGCCCTATTAGACTTCAAAGCAGCTGCAAGCCTAAGCTTCCTGGCAACGTGTTTGAATCTAGCCATGTTTAAACACCTATTTCCTCTTGAATTCTATCCTCGGTTCTCTATGTGTCTGCTCATATATTTCTGATAAAAGCCTCTTTAAAAACTCATCTGTTATAGGTATCTTCACACGCCCGCTTTGAGCCAGCGCTATTAACTGTTGTTCAAGCATTTCCGCGAGCTCTGGTTTAACAAGTCTTAAATTATTAAGTCTCTCCCTAGCCTCTGGTGTAAGGATCTTTCTGAGTGCTGCATCTATCATTTGACGTCTCTGCTTCTCCTCCTCCATACGGCGCTGCAGCTCAGCCAGCTTCCTCCTTCTTATAGCCTCAAGCTCCTCATCATATCCCTCGTTACCGTATTCGCTCCCAGTGTCTGAAGGCATCTAGTGGTCCCCGGGGCAATTATATTCTTATTAATGACTTGTCGGGGGAAGATACTTTGAAAGCTCTGGATTAGCACGACTCAGCTCCGAGAGTATCTCGAAGCTCAGCCTATCAAGCAGTGACTTCCCCTGAGGCGTGAGAATTCTACCCTTCCTTGTCCTTCTCACTAGCTGTGCCTGCTCTAATTGCTGCAGTATCTTCCTGATCGCATTGCCAGGAGCTCTAACAGTTCTCTCGGGGCGAACACCCCTGTTCTTCCTTCCACCATATTCTCTTCTAAGCTCCGTTAATCCCACTGGTTCACCGGCTTTATAGAGCTTCCTCAGTATGCTCGCCGCCCTGTAATACCACCATTCCGGATTAGTAGGCGGCTTCTCCTTATGCGAGCTGGTTTTAACAAACATGCTCCATGTAGGCGGCTTTACCTCTGGTACGTTTGCTTTCAAATACTCTACGAGCCTCTCAATTAGCTTGTCAGCTGGAACCTCTAATGCCGTAACCATTTACTCAATCACCCTATTGTAATCACTAAGTCTACATGCTTTAAAATACTTTTAACCATCCCCTTCACCCCTTATAAGCGTGATAGTGAAGCCCCTGACCTCGTATATCTTCCCACCTGTTAAACCAGCTATCTCCTCAGCCAGTCTATGTATATCGAAGCCCTCGCTCCTCCTATAGGATTTCAACACCTTTATCTTCACCACGCCGTGTTTCCGGAGCCTTAGCCTGACCTCCTCAATGAATCCCTGGGTTACCCCATTCTTACCTAGCTGTACATCGACTTTACCGGCTATCCTCAGCTTGATCTTCTCCCTGAGGCCTTTATCATATATCTCCTCACCCATCCACATTGCAGACACCTATAGACCAACCTGGACGACTTGCCACTACCCCTCACTCTTACACTAAGTGTTAAACCAGGTATTAATGGTATATGACACCTCCTACAATAACCCCTCCTAATGTACCTGGGAGGCTTAATCCTGGCTTTCCCAGCTATCTTAAGCATTATCTCGATGTATCTCCTCGCTAACTCGAAATCTCCTTCTCTAGCCCTTTCTACTGAGTACTTGTAGAGCAGTATCACCCGTTCCCTAGCAATCTCCCTTATATATTTTTCCCTATTCAAGAACCAGACCCCGCGTGGTGGAGTTATATAATTATATTCCACCACGGTATTAAATTGGAGAGAAAGGTGATTGAGCTGGGGAGGCTTAAGATAATACTCGTGGAAGCAGCATTAGAGACTATACCTCCAAGCATTGCATCACACCCAGTAGTGTTTAAAAACGCTGGTAAAAGAGGGAAAAGTCCCCATGAGATACTACTCGATGTAAGCATACATTACCACGCCATGAAGAAACTCCCATTGAAGCATAAGCGGGGTAGGCCGGATATCATACATTTAAGCCTGTTAGAGGCGTTGGAGAGCCCATTAAATAAAACCGGTAGAATGGAGATATACATACACACGATACAGGGGCACGCTATCTTCATTGATTCATCAACCAGGATCCCGAGGAACTACAATAGGTTCACAGGGTTAATGGAGCAGTTATTTAAGGAGGGAGAGGTTCCACCAGGCTCAGAGAAGCCGTTGCTCTATATCAAGACAATGCCGCTTGACTCGTTAATCAAGGCTATTGGGGCAAAGGGGCTGATACTCTTAAGTGAATCCTGCGTCCAGAGTAGCCTCGACAATGTGGTTGGGGAGGCATTGAACAATGGATTCGCCATAGGTATAGGTGGATTCCCCCATGGAGACTTCGAGGAGGACACTGTGAAACAGGCAGTCAAGTGTTACTCGATATATAGAGGTCCTCTTGCAACATGGATCGTGGTGTCGAGGATAATAGCTAGCGCTGAGAGATTACTCGGCATACTTTAGACGCAGATTTACTAATCCCAGTTAAGATCCTAGTCGAGATAATAACTTCGTTATCTACCAGTGGGTTACATCAGCCAACTCAATCCTGCTTAAATATCTTGTATTTCCTAGTATTTATCTTGAAGCCTTATCGGAGATGTCTTATGCAGTCAAGCAAGGTTGATACTGATATGAGAGATCCCTTTATAGAGTTTGTCAAATGGAGTAGT
This sequence comes from Desulfurococcus sp., assembly GCF_049970475.1. Classification (NCBI taxonomy): domain Archaea; kingdom Thermoproteati; phylum Thermoproteota; class Thermoprotei; order Desulfurococcales; family Desulfurococcaceae; genus Desulfurococcus; species Desulfurococcus sp. The sequence goes on along the minus strand of NZ_JBMFMW010000055.1, from coordinate 4,462 downwards.
CTCGACGTAAACGAGAACGCTAATAAATACATGGGTCCAGGCAGCTTCTTCAGCTACCTGCTCGAGGAATACATGAAGCGCGACATACTAGGCTTGCTTCCAAGCCACATCCTTAAAGCACATAGGGATGGATTAATATATATTCACAAACTACCCCAGAGCATATACATACCCTACTGCACCGGGCATAGTATGGCAAGGCTACTTGAGAAAGGCTTGAAGACCCCTACAGTCATCTCCCGTCCAGCAAGACACTTCGACACATTCGTAGACCACGTGGCTAACTACCTGATCACACTCCAGCACTATTTCACAGGGGCGCAGGCTTTCTCCAGCGTCGAGTGGTACGCGGGTCCATTCATAAGGAGCGATGGATTAGACTACCGAGGGGTAAAGCAGAATATCCAGAGGCTACTCTATAATTTAAACTATCCAACCAGGATAGGTTTGCAAACCCCCTTCACGAACTTCACGATAATAATGGATGCATCGAGGAAAGCCCTCGAAGGAGACTACGCCGTCTACGATGGTAAGAAAACCGAGCCCCTTGGGGCATATGAGAAGGAGGCTAAAATCTTTCTCTTAGCCCTTTTCGAGAACTATATGAATGGGGACAGCGTAGGGCAACCATTCACATTCCCAATTCCCACCCTAATGACCACATCTAAACTACTCTGGGAGGATCCAGAGATATATGAAGCGGTATTCAAGACGGCTGCAAAACGCGGAAGCTTCTACTGGTTAAACACTAGGATAGTAGACCCGGACGCCAGTTATGCAATGTGCCTGCATAGCGGTGAGAAGATACCCATCAACAACGATGGCGAAGTACACGAGCTGACGATGGGAGAGCTGGTGGAGAAGTACGCTGGTGGAGTAGAGGCCGTGGACCCGGATGGAGCGACATGGTATAAGCCGGCTAGGGAGTTCAAGGTGCTGGCGTTCAACCCCGAAACAGGCGAGGTAAGCTGGAGGCCTGTGAAGAGAATCCTAGTGAAGAAGTCTAGGAAAGCCGTCAGAGTCCAGCTTAGTAATGGCAGGGGCTTTGTGGCCACGCCAGACCACCCAGTACTGGTCTACAGGAGGAACCACAGGAGATACGAGCTGAGGAAGGCCAACGACATACCGAAAGACAGTAAGCTACCAGTGTTACAGGCGGAAATCAGTGGTGAATACGTAGAGCTCAAAGGGGAAGTCGAGCTAGTGGTAGATGAGGAAAACCCCTCAATCGAGGCTTGGAAACATAGGATGAAGACAGGAAGTGTTGTGTGGGTCAGTATTAAGAGCATAGAAGAGGTGGAGCTTGAAAACGATGAACTGTTCGTCGACGTGGAGGTAGACGGGCCCCACTACTTCGTCCACAGCGGGGGCGTGATAACCCACAACTGCTGCAGGATTAGTATTCAGAAGAACGAGCTTCTCTACGCATACAACGGTGGCTTAACGTTCTCTTTAAGCTCGATTAAAAAAGACGTTGAGGAAGCTAGGGAAGAATATTGGAACAAGCTTGAGAAGCAGAGGTTCGGCGGGCTGTGGGCAATGCCCGATATAACTGGGAGCGTAAATGTTGTAGATATCAATATTCCGAGGCTGGCTCTAGAGGCTAGAGGTAATGACACCAGATTCTGGGAGCTCTACGATGAGGCCTTGAAGCTGGTTAGGGAGGCTGTAGACTGGTTTAGAGCTAGGTATGTGAAAATATTGAAAGAATACCCGAATTTCTACTATATGATCACAGAATATATGCCTGAATTCCCCTCATCGCACTTCAACACCATAGGATTAATAGGGCTCCCCGAGGCAGCCGCTATACTGCTGCAAGAGCCGAAGCTCTGGCTAGACGGAAATAGGAGCGATTGGCTCCGAGCAACAGAGTTGATGAGGAAGATGGTCGAGCACGCCACTAATACTGCTAGAAGATGGATGCGGGAGTCGGGCATCCCATGGAATGTTGAGGAGGTCCCAGCCGAGTCAGCCTCACCCAAGATGGCGGCTCTAGACATGAAGCTATACCCTGAACTAGCAGATTACTTACCAGACCCTGATAACCCTATATACTCGACCAGTATAGCCCCATACTATGCCCCTGAAATGGAGCTCCCCGATAGAATCGAGGTTGAGGCAAGAGTCCAGAAGTACTTCACGGGGGGCGTGATGATGCATATATTTCTAGCCGAGGAACCCGAGCCAGACGCATTGGCGAAGCTGGCTAAGAGAATCATGGATACCGATATCGTGTACTGGAGCTTCACCCCTGCATTAACATATTGCCCATCATGCGGGAGAACATACACCGGGTTATATAAATCATGCCCGAGATGTGGAAACGAGAACATCGAGGTATGGAGCAGGATTATAGGTTACTATAGGCCAATAAAGAACTGGAACCCCCAGAGGAGGAAGGAGTTCTGGACACGGAATCACTACGTCTTCTAAACACCGACTCGTTTTCTCGATTTTCTCGTCTGGTGGTTTCTCATGCTCATCAAACTGATTGGTAGCGGGTGGAAGAATACCAGCCTAGTTGACGTCCACGGCTCCGTAACCTTTACGCTATGGCTCTGCATGTGCAACTTGAAGTGTCCATTCTGCCATAACTGGAGGCTTGCAAGCAATGAGGGTTCAATATGTAAGCCCCTAGACATCAGTAGGCTCCTCGATGATCTCTCAGCAAGCAGGAGCTTCATAGACTATCTTCATGTAACCGGTGGAGAACCACTACTCCAATACACTGGCCTATCGTGGTTGTTTAAGGAGGCTAAGGAGATGGGTGTGGCAACTAGTTTAAACAGTAATCTAACCCTTTACATGCCCCTTAAGAAGCTGGTGGATCAAGGCGTCATTGACCATGTTGCAACAGACCTTAAGACCCCTTTCGACGAGTTATCAGGCCTCGGCGATGCATCGAATATATTATTTAAACAGTTCACGGAGTCGTTGAGACTCATAGTTGAGAAAAACATCCCCCTCGAGCTTAGGATACCGGTTGCCAAAAACTTAACGTTCAAGACGCTGGAGAAGACACTGGAATTCATCATGCCTACCCTCAGTAAACACGTGGAAAATACCGTTGTCATTGTGAACCCCCTCCTATCAAAGCCTCTCACTAATCCCCGTAGCGTAGAGTGGTGTGATAAATACTGTATGCCCAGCGAGGTAGAACTTGAAGGAGTCGCAGGTGTTTTTAGAAGGCTCGGGTTTAAGACCTTTATTAAAGAGGTGCCGAGGTAATGGAGAAATACCTACCGCGGGCCCTCCTCGTTGCACATTTACCTGATACAAGTAGGATTATAGCATCTGCTTCAAAGCTCACCCTATCACCAAGAGACTTCACCTCGATTACCGGGGATATGGATTATGTGAAAACCGAGGAGTGGATCAGGGAACTGGTTAAACGGGGACATGGCTCTCCACTTGAGCACTCGATATTCATATTCGAAGTGATATGTAGCAGGGTTTGCAGTCATCAACTAGTTAGACACAGACATGCCTCGTTCTCACAGCTGTCTCAGAGATACAGTGATAAATACCTGAGAAACATGGTGACGAAAATATTCGAGCACACCGGCAGAAATTCACGGGAAGCCGGTTTCAGAGAATACGTTGAGGCTATAGAGGGATTCCTAGATGCTGATCCAGGTTTCACCGAGTTATTGGAAGTCGTAGCTGAGGCGTTCATAATCCCGCCCAGCACGGTAAGGCTTAAGGATAAAGAATCCCTCAGGGCCATTATACAAGGAGTTAAATCCTACTATAAGGCACTCCTCAACGGGATTCCATATGAGGATGCAAGATACCTACTACCCCAGGCTGTGAAAACCAGACTACTTGTATCAATGAATGCCAGAGAGCTCATCGAGGTATTTATTCCACTGAGAACATGTGCCAGGGCACAGTGGGAGATACGCAGCATAGCCTGGCAGATACTAGGTGAGCTGAATAAGGTTGAACCATTATTATTCAAGTACGCTGGCCCACGGTGCATCCTACAAGACAATAGAAGTAGGAGTAAGCCATGTACACTTAAAGATTACCTTGAGGGAACATGTACACCCATCTTGGAGAGATGCCCAGAACTAGTGCCAAGGGAAAAAATACGGGAATGTATAAGTACCGCCTTAATAATTTAACATTCATACCCAGTATCGGTGATTATACATCTAGCGGTGGTCCTAGTTTCCAAGACCTATAACGGGCCGTGGAAAGGGGGCTTCGGGCTTCATAGGGTTTGATATTGAGTCCTCTGCGCTTGGCTTCACTGCCCTCGGTATTCGTATCACTGGGCTCCGCTCGCTCGGGGTGACCCCAGCCCACGGCTCGCCCTCATAGCTTTTCGAGGTCATAGCTGTGGGAAACCCCTGCACCCCGATTCACCTTCAACATACTCACTCTTCAATAAAAGAGTTCTATACCAACCTTCATAAACCTAAAAGTATGAAAACAGAAACAACAATCTGAGGCT
>NZ_JBMFMW010000054.1:0-8296 GCF_049970475.1 Desulfurococcus sp. | reverse complement strand
TGCTGCATCGGGTCCGCTAGGCATGTTCCTGCCAGCCCTCACTATTTTAAGCGATATAGAGAGCCATGAGAAGGACATGAATAACGATACTAGTAAGACAGGTGTGCTTAGAGGCAGATATTTAACGCTGAGGAAGGCACCAATAATGTTTACGGCTAATACATCATAGTAAACCTCGTAGATCACTAGTGCATAGGATTTAACAGTATCGACTCCTGTCCTTCTGGACAAGTAATATGCTCTGCCAGGCTCACCGCCTATCGAGGAGGGCGTTATATTCGCGGTTAAACCGCCTATGAGCCTAATAGCCAGGCTGTCAATTAATGGAAGAGTAATCCCCTTCATACTTGATTCAAAGAGTAATTTCAACCTGAGAGCCGATATAATCCATCCAAGCGTTATTACCAGTAGTGAGACAGGGGTATCCATGGAGTATAGTTCCAGTAGCGAGCTAAGGGAGGATGTGATAACACTGTAAGCTAGGATCACGAGGGTTACTACTATCAGGGTGATAATTAAGCCCCCGCCAAGTTTTCTCTCAACCTGCATATCTATGCCCACATATATCATGGGTTTACCTAGATATATTTAAACCCCAAAATATATACCATGTTATCCCGGTGTAAAAGGGATGAGCCTTTAGCTATAGTGAAGACCAAATAGAATCCATGAGAGTGGATAAGCAAAGGTTAAGGGAGATAATTAAGGAGTTGAAGAAGTGGAAGGCCCATGCAACGATATTGCTGAGCCTATATGTGCCGCCGGGTAGACCTATAGGTGATGTATTAAACCTGCTTCGTCAGGAGCTCTCGGTAGCCGATAATATAAAGCTTAAGAAGACAAGGAACGCTGTTGAGAGAGCGTTGTCGATAGCCATTGAGAGGATGAGCAAGATACCCAAGGTCCCTGATAAAGGACTAGTATTATTCGCAGGAGAAGATCCTGATACAGGGAAATCGATAACAGTTATGTTGATCCCACCAGAGGAGGTGCCGGTATTCTTCTATAGGACGGATAAGGTATTCCATACAGAGTTCCTCGAGGAAATGGTCAGTGAATCCAATATAATTGGCTTACTAATAGTGGAGCGTGATGCCGCTACAATCGGCCTGCTTAAGGGTAATAGGCTGCAGGTAGTTGAGGAGCTAGAGGACTATATACCAGGCAAGCATCAGAAAGGTGGTCAGAGCCAGCGTAGATACGATAGAATAATTGAGCAAATGGTTGAAGACTTCTATAAGAGGGTTGGTGAACACGCTAACAACGTATTCCTACCACTACTAGAGCAAGGCAAGCTTAAGGCCCTCCTAGTTGGCGGACCAGCCTATGCTAAATACGATTTCATGGAGAAGGATTACCTGGATTACAGGCTTAAGAAGATAGTGCTGCCAGAGTTCATCGATGTAGCCTACCAGGGTGAACCAGGCTTAAGGGAAATGATAATGAGAGCCGGGGACCTATTAAAGGAGCAAGAATATGCTGAAACACTTAAGGCAATCGAGGAGTTCAAGTATCACTTGGCAAAAGACGATGGGTTAATAGTGTACGGTGAAGAAGAAGTACGCAACGCTCTTGAAATGGGTCTTGTAGGCATCCTGCTAATAAGTGAGCAACGGGAGGATATAGAGGAGTGGCTTGAGCTAGCAAGAAAGCGAGGAGCTAAACCACTAGTCGTAAGCACCGATATACCTGAAGGCGAGTGGTTTGCACAAACCTTCAATGGGTTGGCCGGAATACTGAGAACCCGTGTATCATGGTAGCTTCCAACTGGTCAGCTAGTTTAATTTTTAATTAGTAGAAATTATAAGCCTGTAGGAACAATATTAATTATGGTGGGGATTAGGAAATGATAGATCCCTCCTACAGAAGAGAGCTACTATCCCTGATAATTAATGCAGGACTAGAAGAAGACTTCATAGAATGGTTAAGCATACAGGGTATAAGACACCTAGTGGGACAAGTAGACAACATACCAGAGGAACTACTGCTGGCATACGTTAAAGAGAAGAAGCTAATAGATACAGAAGAAGAGGATGAGATAAGCCTGAGAGAACCCTCCAGCGAGCCAGATGGAAACATATATATAAAAAGGAAAGGCTAAGCCCCCCATCTCAAGGACATTGTTCCCTGATCATTCTAGAGACCCTGAGCCCTATGACTTTCGATTTTTTCTATAGAGTCTATCCAATAGCACAGCTGGATGTGAACAGTTTGGTTTTCGTCGATTAAAAAGCTCGTACTTGAAGCCCTAAGAGTCCGTGTTTTCTATGATGTTTGTTGTTCAATGTGAACGTTCGTGAACAAGCCACTTGTTCCCGTTGTTCGCGAACAACGGTGGAAAAGAATTATGAGCCATACTTACCTAGAACCCCTGGGAGTGTATGCTGGGCAGAGAGCGCACACCCACCTATGCACTCTAACATTTATATAGCATCTCCCCCCTCCTCATCTTATACCCCTTTAAAGGCGATTCCGAGTACCAGAGCGTTCAGTAGCCGTCTTTATCCATGTACTTACACCAGTACTCCGGGTATCCCTTGAGAAACCTGCCTTATCAGCTGTATCGGTTAAACCACAAATATTTCTTAAAACATGTTCAGCCAACATATTAGATGAGATATAACACACGTCGGGCTCTACAACAGGTGATTCAACACAGCACCCGGAGCCATCTCCAAAATCAACGTAGAAAGAAGCTATGAAGGAACACGGATCCTCAATAGAGGGATATTCGGCATTGTAGCTAGCAGATACAGCATTAATTAAAGATGCACGGGGCGGGATCATAGCGGCAACGAGAAGCGTAGCTATAAAGAGCATTGAGATACGGAACAAATTCTCATTAAACCAGTTACATCTTAACGAAAACTAAAAACCTTTATATCTTTTCTACCCTTATAAGCACGAGAAGCTCTTATCTCGGATGCTTTTATTTTCACCGATAGCTTACTGAAATAACTGCCATACCTGGCCATTATTCCACCGGTTCTACGTAAACCTACATTAATTCTAGTGAAGAAAGAAAGATAGGATAGTAAAAAGAAGTAAAAAGGTATTCAATGATCTAGGCTAGTTTACTAAGGGGGGTATATGTCTTGGCTGGATAGAATGGCAGAATATGTCTGGTTGTTTTAGGCGCATATACAAGTCCTTTCTTCACATAGTTCATTACGTCTTCTTTTGTTAATATTTTACGTATGAATAAATATGTAAGCCACCCTGATTTAAGGTCTTCCAACGCATCTGAGAGCTCACCATAGTATACCAGGGTGAATAATCCCTTCATATTAAGCTCGTTCAATACCTGGGAAACTATCTTCTGGCCTTCAATGCCTCCGCTTATCGCTCTGCAAAGGTCCTTTCCCAGTACTATAAAGGAGGATTCTTCAAGTAGTTTCACATCTATCTCTCCCAGCGTGTTGGGATCGTAGTTGCACATGGAGATCTTCAATCCCCTCCTCGATGCCTCGCTCAGCACTGGTTCAACCTCGCCTATTATGCCGGGTAACCACGTCTTCAGCTTTACCTCGGGGCTAAAGTAGTCTATGATCACGCATGGTATCTTCCTGTATCCGAGTGCTTTTACAGCTGCCCATCTATGGTGCCCGTCAACAATGAGGAATTTATCGGTGCCGGGTATAGGGGTGACTATTATTGGCATGTCTACGGCGTTCTCGCTCCGAATCTTATCAACTAGTTCCCTTAACCTTGCCTCAACTAGTTCCTCGTGGTTAACCAGTTTATCCACATCTATTAGCGTTGGCTCAACATACTTGTAGGGGATGCTTGTCTTAGGTAGCTTAATTATTACTTTACCTGCTTCACTACTCATAACTAGGCACCAAGCTTCCTGAAATAGTCTATTATTTTCTCAGCAACCTCTATGCCGGCTTTTTCCTGCGCCTCCACAGTGCTAGCGCCTATGTGCGGAGTTAAAACTACGTTGTCAAGTTTTAGTAATGCATGATCCTTTGGCAAGGGCTCCTCCTCGAATACGTCTAGCCCGGCACCAGCAATCCAGCCTTCTTTCAATGCCTTTATAAGTGCATTAGTGTCTACCACCTGCCCCCTCGAGGTATTTATAAGTATCGCGGTTTTCTTCATGAGCCTTAGTCTCTTCTCATTTATCAAGTGTTGTGTTTCAGGTGTTAGGGGGACATGTATTGAGACCACATCTGATTCCTTTAGAAGAGTCTCTAGATCAACGTATCTAGCCCCCAACTCCCTCTCTAATTGTTCATTTCTACCGAGATCATAATAGAGAATATTCATCCCAAGACCTAGCCTGCATATCTTTGCAACAGTTGAACCTATTCTACCAGCACCAATTATACCAAGGGTCTTACCGTTCAACTCAATCCCCATAGCCTGCTTCTTCGGCCACTCGCCAAGCCGCATACGCCTGTCACTGAAGGCTATCTTCCTGGCCACGGCAATCATTAATCCCACGGCTAGCTCCGCAACGCTCACCGATGATGATGCAGGGGCATTGATGACCTCTATCCCCCGGGCTTTAGCAGCTTCGACATCTATGTTATCTAATCCCACACCGGCTCTAGCGATCACCTTGAGGACGTCGGATGATTCTATCACCCTCTTTGTGACCAAGGGTTTGCTACGGACTATAAGTGCGTGGAACCCCTTTATCATCGAGGCTAATTCATCCTCGCTTGGCTCCTCTCTTACAGTGACATCAAACCCGTTTGATCTCAACAACTCGATTGCCTTCTCATGAATGTGGCTTGCAACTAGAACTCTATACTTGTATGTACTCATCTATATCCCCTACTCATATCATATTACTTTAACCAAATAAAAATATTAAGAAGGAATATAGCCACTCTTACAGCTTGAAAAAGCTTGGGAAAGGATTACTGTTTCCCGCCCCAGGTTTTCTGGGTCTTCGTGGGGTGGTTTATCATGGTTTCTCCCCCGGCTCCCTCCCCGTAGACAGCCATGGGTCTCGGGGAGCTAAGGGGTCGCCAATAGACTCGTGTTCTTAGCTTACAAATTTAAACGGGTAAAGCAAGGAGGGCACCAAATAGCTTGCAAAACCTAAAGAACCTATAAAACAAAACGGTATGTCATCCTGGTTTAAAGCCCTAGGCTATGCCACTGTGTTTAAGGATAGATGAGAAATAGAGAGCCGCCGGCGGGATTTGAACCCGCGTCCACCGGCTTTCTCGACGGGCCTACCTAGTACTTGCTTACAAGGCCGGCGCTCCACCGGGCTGAGCTACGGCGGCCTATTTGAACCATGATTACTTTCAGGGTTTAAAATTATTTCATCGGAGGAACTAATGCGTTCTATATCCAATAGGTAGGGAGAGCAAGGAGAAGGTGGAGAAGCCCTACGGCAGAAAGTATATACAGTAATCATAGCAGAGGAATGGCATCAAATAATACAAACAAATATCAACAATTTTAAACTATAACAGAAACAGTTTGGTTGGGGCTTTATAATTCTACTCAATAATATTTAATCCCGAAGCATGAATAAAGTTCGGTAGGTAATACGAACGGCGTCTATATGTATGAAACATAGGAAAAGAAGATTTAAACAAAGAAGACTACTATATAGAGGTAAATGCCCCTCGTAGCCCGCAAGTGGAGGCCTGGGCAGTTCGTTATCTTCATGATCCATCCTAGAGGAGAACGAGTACCAATGTCTGTTGCTATAGTCAACGGCTCGAATATTGGGATGTTTATTAAGAAACTAGGTAAGACGAGTATCCAGCTATACAACGAGTTTAGAGTAGGCGATAGACTACTCGCTCTAGCAGGCCTCTTGGAAAGCCTATCGAGTTGAAGAACTACAATAGGGTTATACTAGCATCTGACGCTGTATGTGGTCATGCCGAGCAGATCGGTTTAGCAGAGCACTTGATACACGAGTATATTAAATCCAGGAAGAAATGAGATGCTAGATTAGCCACCTAGAGTAGAGTTCGTAGTTTAGAATCTTTGTTAACGCCATTAGAGTAGCGGGCTTGGATCTTACAACAGCGTTTTTAGTCAATATCGATATAACCCCGGTTGAATCCCCTATGTTTCTAACAGAGTAAATACTCTCCACTATCTCCTCCAGTTCTCTAAACCCACCTTTCTCAATATCCTCGACAAACCACCTCGGTATTGTGAATGCGGGTGAGAAGCCTATAGAGCTTACACCATTCTTGTATATTACGTATTATCACTTTGTACACCATCACTATTTATACATCTTGCAGGTCAGCCAGGGGTTCAAGCCGTTCATCAATCACGTGCGGCAGGGCGTCTTCATCCAATAATTACTAAATAACCCTCTAGGAGATTTTATATCAATAGCGCTAGGGGAGTGGATGCCTTAATGCAGGGGGTATTCGATAATATAGTGGATAAGGTATTCAATGGTGATCTCTACATTGTATTTAAGCCTCTTGACCTCCAGCTACATGGATATCATTCGAAGGATAACATAGTGTTGAATATACCTAACAGGAGGAGTAGGAGAATAGGGTTTGGATTACTTGAGGTTGCCACAGAATCGAGTAGTGAGAGTGTTGATTGGAGGCTGAAACTCAACGGTATAAGTGTTACAAAGGAGTTCAAGCCCCATTACATGGTTAGATATAAGGATAGATTAATCTCTAAGTTCGTGTATGATGTAACACCCATCCTAAACACGGAGGAATCAATGAGGAGGGAATGGGTGAATCTAACAGTTAAACACGAGGGGGGTTCACCAGTAAAGCTGCGGAAGATCCAGCTTGTAGCATTATACGAGGATACAGATGCCTCTACAAGCCTTAAATACTGGACAGGGCTGCTCGTCCTATATCCAGGTGAGTCGTATCCTTTAGCAAAATGTAAGAATATAGGGGGCCATGACATAAGGATTTCAAGCTACATTCCTCAGAGGACCAGTAGATTAATTATGCACATTAATGGTATGAGGTATGAGCTGACGAGTCCGTATACTGAGGGATTCGAGGAATACATTATTAATAACATTAATACTTCACCAGGGGATGATGCGATAGCATTGGTTAATGAGGGAGAAGGAGGGGCAATCATCACATCCAGCATAATACTGTATTCAATAAGAATGCCTATTCCTGTTATCGAGGTTGAAGATATAAATGCGAGTAGAGCAGGAGGGCAACTCAAGATCACTGTCTCACTGATAAATAAAGGTGAGTCATCACCGGACTTCATTGTTTTCACAGTGCTATATAAGGGAAGCATGTTAACGAGCATGAAGATTGATAAGCCTTTAAAATCCAGTGAACGCAGTATTAGTGAATTAGTCGTTCCCGGCACAGTTAAAACAGGTGAACCCATCACGCTGAGGATTGTTTGGAGCAAGCTATCTAGAACATGGTTCACTGAGAAGCAGATACTCGTGCCCTAGATATATCTCAGGCTAAGCTTCTTCTCAGAGACATACTCCTCTAGTAAAGACCTATGCTCCTGCCTTGTTCCCTTCTTCTCAACTATTACTTCAACCGGTTTCACCACGCTCCTCTCAATCATCTTATCCAGTACTACACGTGACATGTATTCGAGAGCGTATTTAGCCATTATATGCCCGTAACATACGGGCTCAGCCAACGCTAGCTCTGTATGCTTCCTAGGATAATGTCCACCCCCAATACCTATCACAGGGATGCATTCATCCCTGATGCCTCCCCGGAGAAACCCTATCACGGTATCGCCTACAACAGCGTGGTTTACTCTATCCCTCCATTCATCTAATCCACTGCCAATCTCTATGAATACAAGTGGCTTAGAGAGACTTGTGGGTCCGTGGTGCGTTGCCTCATAACTAACCTCGTACTCGTTTCTACTGTAGGCATCTCTATATGTTTTTAATAGCCTGAGAAGTAGCCAAGCTGTACGTGGCGAAGCAATTCCGAGTTCGCCGGGTCTTCCACCAGATAACGCCTCCCCTCCATAATTCCCGGTATGGTGAACAGTGTAGCTTTTAACCCCTGCCTTACTGCTATGCCGCGAGAGCACAATGTATTCGGAGACCATTGGTAGCCTCTCATCAAGGAAGTCAAAGTATATGACATCCTCATTGAAACCCGCTAAAACAAACCCATCTCCCTCATAGTATTCCATAGCATACGGGTTAGTAGTTCTATGCGGTTTAAGAGCCTCAACTATATATGATGCTATCCCTCTACCAGCCGGATCCTCGACGCTATAAACTAGGCCTATCAATTAGCTTCACCCGCTGTCTGTTCTCCACTATTAAAAACCGTAGCTGGTTTTTATTGATTTTTAATTACATTGTCATCATTATTTTAAT
>NZ_JBMFMW010000053.1:0-8552 GCF_049970475.1 Desulfurococcus sp. | reverse complement strand
GATAGTGGCCACTGGTAGTGATGTGAAGGAATATTTGAGGCTTGAATACAACACGTTGAGCGCTGAATATACTTCATCATATAATAGATTCATGGGTACATTAAGCGTGGTGCTAGGAGTATACACCACACTGCTTGGAGCACTAGCTTTCCTGATTGCAGTCCTCTTATTAATGGGCATGCTTTTCGGAGGGTTATCTCAATCATTTACAAGTGGTGTCCTCGGAGTAGGTTTGTCACTATCAGGCATGTCACTCCTATTATTTATACTAGTGAAGAGGCCTTTATTCGAGTATAAGGAAGGGAGAAGCACGCTTGTCAAGGTTATAAGAGTGCTTGGAGCTTCTGGAGTAGTATTTATGGCATTCATGGTTTTATACATGCTTGTAACAGGAGCCCTCTACAGCTTAAGGAAAACAGGGATAATGCTGGTTGCGATAGGCATAGTATTATTACCAGCTGGAATATTAGTGAAGATGCATGAGGGAGCCATTAGCGAGCTAGATCTATTCTACCCTGCATTCATTAGAAGCTATGGAGAGCATCTAGCTGTTATACCAGATATGGTGAGCTCGCTTAAGCCGCTGCTGGCGGCCGAGCTCGGTAGACTAAGGAAAACACTGAATAAGGTTTATGCTGGACTAGTTAACAGGGTTAACCCTAGAATCATGTGGATCAGGTTTGCTGAGGAGACGTGTAGCGAGCTAATATATAGGTCTACAAGCATATTCATGGATACACTGGAGTTAGGCGGGGATATGGGTGAAACAGGGGCTCTTCTCTCAGAACACTTCAACAACGTATATAGAATAAGGGCAAACTATACACAGGTGTTCAAGACGTTCGAGACAACGCTTTACATGATGCATCTCATCGTAGTGCTTCTACTAGTATTTATAAGCGGATTCGTAAGGGTATTCTCATATGTATTAACAAACTTTGTAGGCAGCGTGCCAGCCGTGTTTGCCGATATCTTCGCATTCTTTACGGTTACACCTGAAGATGTTTCATTTATTGTTAATCTATTAACACTAGTAATATTGATCTCTAATTCAGTGACGCTTTACTCAGTTAACCCAGGTTCTAGGTATGAGCTATACTATTTCCTGGCGGTATTATTCATGTTAACTGGTATAGGGATCTACACAGGTTATATAGCTGTTGACTACCTATTCAACACAGTGTTCTCGTCACTATAGGCATTTATAGCCTTGGAGTCCGATCAATATAGGGTATACATACCAAATACAGCCTTGGTGGCTTCGTTGAACAAGATAATAAAGCTTCCTCAGCCAGGTAAAATCAGTGGTTTAACAGTTGAGGAAGCATTACTGTTAAGGAGGAGCATAAGGGATTTCAGGGATAAACCGGTTAAACTCAGAGATCTAGCATTAATCCTGTGGGCAACGTATGGATTAAGCGATCCTGTTGAAGGCTTTCTAACAACTCCAAGCGCTGGGACAACGTATCCTCTCCAGGTCTACGTGGTTGTTGGATCCAGGAGTGTAATTGATTATAGTGAATTCCTCGATCCAGGTGTGTATAGGTATGACCCGGAGAGACATGTATTGATACTAGTTAGGAGTGGGGATGTTAGAAGGGAACTGATGCAAGCGGCTTTAATGCAGGGATTCATAGGTAGGGCACCTGTGAGCATAGTGATCACAGCTGTCTATGAGAGGACGACAAGTGTCTATGGTGAGAGAGGTAGGACAAGGTATGTACCTATGGAGGCTGGTCACTCATCTGAGAACGCCTACTTAATGACTACCGCACTTGGCTACGGCACGGTAGCTGTGGGTGCTTTCAGGGACAGCGAGGTATCGCAAGTAATTGGCATTGGAGGTGGTGAAACACCCCTGTATATTATGCCTATAGGGGTGCCTATTACCAGACGCAAGATGGTGTTCGAGGAGCTTACAGGGTTCTTCACTGAGAGAAGATAGTTTTATTAATGTGCACTTATTATATTAAAATGGTGCACCAAAATGGCATGCTTCATAACACCCCTTACACTGGGAATAATAATTGATGTAGTGAAAAGACTCATGGGTAAGGCGGGCATAAAACTAAGACTGGATATACTGGAGAAGATGCTTCTAGGAGGCTCCCTAGTACTAGCTGTGGAGCATGTATGGCATGGAGAAGTAGTACCATACCCACCATTTCTAACAGCCATGAGTAACCCGGCTGATATACCTGTAATGCTTCATGAAATAACTTATGTAGGTGGATTAATGAGTATGGCTGTGACTGCTACTTGGCTCGGCATACTCGCATATACAAGGAGCGGGATCACCAGTAGAAAACTAGTGAAACAGTTAACAGGCGCTATCAGTTTTAACAGGGTTTAAGGGTTGGGCAATGTACGCCATAATACTCCTCATAGCCAGTATTACATCAACTATAGTATGGTACAAATACAGGGACGGCAAATATAGTCTTCAAACACTAGTCTTAATACTATGGGCCTCAACGATAATGTCTATGGTTGATAAAGCGTATGCATCTATTGTTGAAGGCGAGGAATTTGTGGAGGCTACACCAGAGAACATGGTTCTCGGCATAGTACTGGTTGCATCAGCCATCGCTCTATGGCTTATCCACCTGGTTTACACGAGGATTCGTTTAAAATTTTAAAGTTTTCAATTTTCTTATTTCTCCATATAAAAATTAAACCCTAGTATGATAAAGTCACTGAATAACTCCTCAAAGATATCGGAGGATAGCACTGTCATAGCTGTCTCTAATCCACTGCCCTGGGGTCCTCCAAGCAGGAAATCTAGGTTGTTCAAGGATTTCATCCCTGCTAGTCAGCCACGTATATTTTAAGATATAACTCGTCGTAAACGATGAAATGAGGAGTTGATACGTGCCCCTTCCTATAATGC
Organism: Desulfurococcus sp.; assembly: GCF_049970475.1. Lineage (NCBI taxonomy): Archaea > Thermoproteati > Thermoproteota > Thermoprotei > Desulfurococcales > Desulfurococcaceae > Desulfurococcus > Desulfurococcus sp. The sequence continues at coordinate 5,662 of NZ_JBMFMW010000053.1, read as the reverse complement.
TCCTCCCTACTAGTTATAGTTGTCCTGCATGTGGCACAGTATAGATGCCCTATTGAATCCAGAATGTCTGAGAGCTCATTGAGGGAGAAATCCCTAAATAAGCTGTATCCCTCTACCTCGTTAACTGAAACCTTGTCCAATACAGGACAGTAACCTATCCATGGGTGAGGTATACATGGTGTAAAAACCTATGCTCCCCGCATTTCAATATTACACACCTACTCTCCCTCTATTTTCTCGACACGTATAGCTGATACAGGGCAGACCTCTGCACCATTTTTAGCACACTCGTAGAGATCTTCAGGTATTATACCAATGGATATTTCAGGGGTTAACTTAACACTGTACTTAGCTACAACCCGGTTCTTACCGTTGTCATCTCCTAACTCGAATACCTCGCTGCAAGCGGCTGGTGCTGCTCCGCAGGCTATGCATGTAGAACGGTCTATTATTACCTTATACCTGGTCATGATTCCACCATGTATTATTATTTTTATGTATAAAATTTAAATATTATCATTTATGGTTTGCCTGAAAACTTATCATATGTTTAACCATGTGGTAAAACATTTCAGCCGGATATCAATAACAAAGTTAATTAAAGAACATAAACCATAATAACCAATAGATTTAACAAGGGAATTAAACACATATCTCAAACAGATCCGGTCTGTGGAATGAAGGCAGACTTAATTAAAGTCAAGAGAAAGACCATCGAGAACCTTCTATGGTCCTTCATATACAATATACTATTAATTCCTGTAGTAGCTGGAATACTATATGGATATGGTGTATATCGGGGGCCAGAGTATGCAGCAATAGCAATGATTCTAAGTGGCATCTCGGTAGCATCTAACTCCATTACAGTTCTAGGCACTAGGATAGATTAATCAAATAGATTAACCAAAGATGCTTCCATCAGGGACCCCCAGTCTTTTCTATCCTGGTTTTGATTAAATATATAGCGAGTGTTACTATCAGCAATGAGAAAACTGCTAACAGAATATCCGCGCTCTTCCCTGTTATCGCATAAACAAGTATCTCCCTTACAGCGACTATGAAGGCTACGTCGGATAACTGAGATAGAAAGCCTTCTCCGCGCATTTCCCAGATTATAAGTATGCTTCTAAGTATCTCAGCGTAAATAATTATCATCAATATATCGTTCACCAGTATCTGTATAGTAGCAGCTGTCATGCCATGGAGTTCCATCAATATATCCTTGAATGTTATATACACTGTCAGAATTATTAGTAGACCTATGAAGATTATTACAATAACTTCTGCCACATCTATTAAAATCCTGCCGAGTTTATATACTGATTTGCTTATTGCCTTATTATTCATAGAACATACCTCATCAAATAATTACCGAATCAATATTATCAATATTTTATCAGATTAAAGTAATAAGCGTTATAACGAGTTATCACTGTTGAAACAGTAAATTTATTAAATTTATTAATTAAAAGAGAGCAGATCCCTAGTTCTAAAGGATAAGCTTGCTACCTGTGTAACAGGATCGATGTTGAGTTTGTTTCCATTATTTTTATCTATAGTAGCATAGAGCTTTACCCAGGATGTGATGTTGCTTCTGGTTTGTATGTTTTAAGGTTTTCACAGGTACTTTATTATAGTGGCTTCTGCTGGGGTTAACCGGTCTCTGATAGAGAGAAACCAGGTGGACCACTCTACAGAGACTACAATAACCTAGGGCAGGAAACAGTATAAGGCTCCCCCAGGATACTGTATCGTTAGGCCTGGATACCCTGTGAACCATGTTAGAGGCAGCTGTGCCACCAGTGAAGACTTAGATAAGGAATAGGCCTGGATGTGATAAGCAAGGATGGACGACCACAATTCATCGAGAATAAACATCCAGGAACAAATGGTCTTGAAATGCCTCTCTTAATCCCTCTTTCTCAATAATACTACGTGCAGCCAACACACCTGTAGCAGCCGCGATGTTTATACCTCTCGATAAACCAGCGCCATCCCCTGCCACATAAATGTTTTCCAGGTTTGTCTCGAAGTTCCTACTTACACGTGTCTTCACACTGTAGAACTTTATCTCGGGCGCGTATAGTAGTGTATTATATGATGCTAAGCCCGGTATCACTACATCAAGTCTTTCGATGGCTTCTATAATGTTCTCTATTACTCTATGAGGATATGCCATACTTATATCTCCCGGCGTAGCATCCCTCAGGGTCGGCTCTACGATGCTCCTCCCAATCCTGCCCCATGTACTCCTTCTCCCTGATAACAGGTCTCCAAACCTCTGTATTAATGGCTTTCCACCTCCAAGCTTCGTTGTGAGGCTGGCTATGTGCTTACCGTATTCTACAGTATCCTCCATTGGATCAGTCAAGTTGATTGTCACGAGTAGCGCGAAGTTCGTGTTCCTGGATTTCACCTCAATGTAGCTTTCACCATTCACCCCTACCGTCCCATCATCGTATAGTTCCCTAACCACGAAGCCTTTTGGATTAGTACAGAATGTCCTCACCTTGTCATCGTAGGATTTAGTGTAAAGTATTATCTTCGGATCCTTAACAATAGATGTCACTGGCTCCGCTATGTAAGACGGTACCTCTATCCTTACCCCTATATCGAGGGGGCCTGGCTCAGTCTCTATGCCAAGCTTCCTCGATATAGTTGAAAACCATCTTGCACCTCCACGACCTGGTGCTAGGATAAGGTGCCGCTGGTGGTTTTAACGATATAGCTTCCTCCATCTACATCTATGTCATCGACGCTTGTCTCTACGAGTATCTTGACGCCTGAGTTTTCAAGGTACTTCTCCATTGAGTAGATAACATTTGGCATCTTATCACTACCTACGCGTCTCTGCGGTGTGGGAATAAATCTTCCCTCGGCTTTAGCCACAAGCCTCTCTAGCTCTGAGGAGTCCTCAACATTCACGAGTTCTCCTTGAGCACCGAATTTCCTCAGTATGGAAGCTTCGTGGAGTATGTTGGCCTTGAATGCGGTGAATCTATAAACGTACCCCTATTCGGTACACGTAGCCTACTGAGGGTCGAGGCTGATCAAAAACTAAAAATGCTACTCCTCATGAAAGCTGGGATACCTACCCCACGCGTCTACGAGTTAAGCGATGATGTAAGGGGGCCCGTAATAGTGAAGTTACCGGGTGCTAAGGGTGGTAAAGGATACTTCGTTGCCTCAAGTAATAGTGAGATAGAGGCCAAGCTGAGGAAATATATTGAGGATGGCTTGCTAAGAAGCCCCAGGGAGGCAATCATACAGGAGTACATAGTAGGGGTCACAGCATACTTCCACTACTTCTACAGCCTGGTATTAAACAGACTTGAGTTGCTTGGAGCCGACATAAGGTATGAAAGCGATGTTGATGGGCTACGTAGACTTCCTGTTGGAATCCTAGAGGAACTAGGCATCGATCCAACGTTCACTGTAGTGGGAAACCTACCACTAGTGTTAAGGGAGAGCCTGCTCCCAAAGATAATCGAGTACGGGAGGAGATTTGTGGATGCCTCACGTAGCATGGTTTCGCCAGGCGTTATAGGCCCACTCTGCCTTGAATCCGTTATAGATAGAGAGTTGAATGTAAAGGTGTTTGAGTTCTCTGGGAGAATTGTGGCTGGGACAAACCTGTATATTGATGGAAGCCCGTATTCGTACTTGTACTGGGATCAACCAGTTAGCATGGGTAGGAGAATAGCTATCGAGGTGAGGCTAGCTCTGGAGAAGGGGTTATTGGAAAAAATCGTTACATAATGTTTAATTCCACTCCCCATATAATTAGTTAAGTAGGGGTAGTTGAAGTGAGACTCGACTATAGGTTTATCAGTGTGGATTTATTAAGAGCGTACAAGGAGCTCGTAGATTACAAGGAACTAGAGGAGATAACGGGATTAGACACGCAGATTCTTTGGAGGTATATTAGGAAAGGGGTTAAACCTAACTCAAAGAAGGCGGCCAGCCTATTCAATAAGCTGACTAGCAGGGAAATTGTTGAGGGACTGATTAGGAGGAAGCTCGTTGAATTAGAAAACGGCATCTACAGCTTATACAGGATCGCATATAACATCCCATTAATCAAGATACTCTCCTACATAGCGCTCAAGGAGTTCCGTGAATACAGGATAAACGCTGTTGCAACAGTGGAGTCGGATGGTATACCATTAGCCACTAGAATAGCTGATGTAATGAGCGCCAAGCTCATTGTTGCTAAACACCGCCCCGAGATAGGTGCGAAGGGATATCATCAGGCATCCTATGTATCAAGGGATCCACCAGTCTACACAATGCTCTTTACACCAGCCGATATATTGACTAAGAAGGATAGGGTTTTAATAGTGGACGACCTGATAAACACTGGGAAAACCTCGAAGGCCATGATCCAGTTGATCAAGGCTGCTGGAGCTCAACCAGTTGGATTATTCTCTATAATAGGTATTAGAGATTCATGGTTCAAGGTTATTTCCAAGGATTTAGAGAAAATATATGTTGCGCTAGTTATTACGGAGCTCCAAGAGACTTGAATCAAGCTGCAAAACGACCACTTTTAATCCCAGCTGACTCGGCACTCTACCCCTACACTCAGCACCTGTGAATGAGCATCTAATACGATATTATACAGGGATCTATCGGTTGCTAAACTGATCTCGGATAAATGGTCATAATGTATTTGATAAAATATACGTTGAAACAAGCAATACAGGAATAATTATTGAGAACCCGCTTTACAACAGAAAGCCCCGCCCTAAAGGGCGGGGAGGAGGTCAGGTGTTTTCTCTCTGCCAGGAGTATTGAACATCCGGCAGAGGTCACTATTATGAGTTGCCTAAGACTACGGTTTATAAGCGTTGGAAACCTTGAAAAACCTAAAACCCAGAAACATTTGTCAAATCCTTCAACCATATAAGAATTTAAAACCCAGATGATTAATCACAGTAAATAATGGGTGGGCCGGTAGCTCAGCTGGAAGAGCGCCGCCCTCGCAAGGCGGAGGTCCCGGGTTCAAGTCCCGGCCGGTCCATTTAAAAAGAACATTACAGCGAGTAGCCGAGTTCTAGAGCCTTAATGTTTAACTGATGCCATTTCTCAGGCGTTAAATCCACCACTGTCTTCTTCAAGTGTTCTAGGCTCCATATACTTGTTGCCCTGGCCATGTGCCCGGCTATAACCATGTTTGCAACTCTCCTGGTTCCAAGCCTGGATTCAGCTATTTCGCTGTATCTGTGATGGAATAGTTTGAATCCTGTGAATAAACCTGGATCAACATATTCTTCATCGACGAAAACCATGGTGGTTGGTCTAAGCATTTTTAAATATTTATCAAGGTTAAAGGGATACATGAATACCGCTATATCGGGTGACTGTACTTTTACGTAATCTACATCATGCATGGAATCCCCGATCACTATATCAGTCCTGCTTTCGCCTCCCCTGGTTTCAGCAGCATAGGTCTCCGTGGCTACAGCATATTTCCCAGCATACTTGCTGATCGATAACCCAAGTATTCTACCCAGTAGTAATACACCCTGCCCTCCACGTCCAATTATAAGTACCTCTACCTTCATTTCAACCCCCTTATGATCTCCAGGTATGATGGATTGTCTCGAACCATGAATTCACCTATAATTATGCCTTTCTCCCAGTCTATTAAGGCTTCATC
>NZ_JBMFMW010000052.1:0-8670 GCF_049970475.1 Desulfurococcus sp. | reverse complement strand
CAAAGGAGTGGGCCGTAAAGCTAGGAGTCGAAGGCCCTGTTGCAAGGGCTTCAGGTGTAGACAGGGATGCCAGGAGGGATTTACCATACGCAGCCTACAAGCATGCATCGTTCAAGGTCCCGGTTTACACCGAGGGAGACAACATGGCTAGGGCACTAGTCAGAGTTGACGAGGTGAAGGAGTCAATGTCGATAATAATACAACTACTAGACGCCATACCCAGGGGTCCCATAATGCTTGATAAGTATGAGATACCCGAGGGAAGGATAGGGGTCCGGGTGGTTGAGGCCCCTAGGGGAGGAGATATACACTACGTGTTGACAGGTAAAGGGAAACCATATAGGTGGAGGGTCCGGGCTCCAACATATAATAACATCCCAGCGCTGAGGATAATGCTGAGGGATCAATCCCTAGCTGATGCACCGCTCACAATAGCCAGTATAGACCCATGCTTCTCATGTACTGATAGAATCATGGTTATAAGAGAGAATGGAAGAGTGGAGAGAATTAGTTTTAACAGGGGTGTTCCACTATGAGTAAACTCCTTAAACCAGTTAAACTAGTAGTAATAGCTAGTGAAGCAGGAAGAGTAACAAGGAAGTATCCGTTTGAAGAACCACTTGTAACACCGGACTTCAGGGGTAAAATAGAGATAAATGCCTCCAAATGCATTGGATGCGGCGCATGCGTTAATGCATGCCCACCAAACGCGTTACAGTTAATAGAGGATAAGGAGAAACTAGTGCTAAGATATTTCATCGGGAGATGCATATTCTGCTGGAGATGCATAGACGTATGTCCTACAGGCGCAATCAAGGGGACCCGGGAGTTCGAGCTGGCTACAGATGATATTTCAGACCTCTACACGCACGTAGTACACTCAAGGAAAGTATGTGCATTATGCGGCAATACCTATGCAACAGAGAAAATAATACGCTATGTAGCGGAACACGCGTCCTTAAGTGAGGAATACCTGGATAAATGCCCTGATTGCAGGAAAAGAAACTTCATTAAGGCATTATCAAGGAGGAGGGGCGGCTTTGAATAGTCTCTTAAAAAAGAGTATATGGGTATTCCATTTAAACACAGGTAGCTGTAATGCCTGCGATATAGAAATACTCGACGCCTTGACCCCGTTCCATGATGCAGAGAGATTCGGTGTTAAACTAGTAGGGTCCCCGAGGCACGCTGACGTGATATTGTTAACAGGGCCAATAACTATTGAAACGCTCCCTAAAGTAATAAACGCTATAGAGGCTGCACCGCGCCCAAGAATAATAGTGGCACTAGGATCCTGCGGTGTTGGAGGCGGTATATGGCATGACACGTATTCAACCATCGGAGGCGTGAGGAGCCTGAAAAAAATCCTGGATGAAAAGGGCATACAGGTCGACGGGATATACTATGTGCCAGGATGCCCTATAAGGCCTGAAGCCCTCCTATATGCTATCGCGTTGATAAAGGGACTTGTATCAAAGAAGGTGAAGGGGGAGATAAAGTACGCCGAGTAAGCTTGCCGCATATATATGTAAATACATACATCATGAAACATTATTCCCCCGGCACTTCACGGGAGATATATCATCATGCAGGAGAATCAAGGAACTAAGCATTGAGGAGGCAGCCGACATTCTCCCCGGGGAAATCCTCAACAAGCTAATGAAGGGCGTGGAGATAATACTCACGGAACCCGAAATAGTTAAGAGAATAACCGGGATAGACGTTGTAAACGAGTACGTAATCTTAAAACCCCTATCCACCTAGAAGTTACAATCCTTTATTCCTAGGGGCTCATCCTAGCAAAGGGACAGGATCTCCACAGGGTCTCACATTTCCTAACAGTAGACCTAGTTAGATATCTCTCAAGTACTTTACAGTAAGCCACACAATATTTCTCTCCATCCTTTTCAAAATTAATTAACTCTATATTAGGGCATAGATCCGTTAAATTATTACACGTTGGCAATGCATGGATCGGTATGTATATCTCCCTTGGTTTACCTGACTCCACGAGGGACACCTATTTTAAGGCTATTGGAAAGGGCCCGGGCCGGGATTTGAACCCGGGACCTCCGGGTTTCCACCCTCCTCATCTCGAGGGGTCCACAGCCCGGCGCTCTATCCAGGCTGAGCTACCCGGGCCACGTTCGAGTTGTGGCCCAAGTTCATCATGGCCTCCCAGGCTCTATGCTCGGGCCCTCAAGTAGATTGATAAAGCTGATACTAGGTTTTTAATGTTTACTCAGAAAGCCCAAACTTGTAGGCAGGACCAGTAACTCGGAGTCAACTAGAAGTATGCTAGGCCACAGTTACATCCTTCTTTAAACAGGAAGACTGGTGGAGTAGGTTAGTGGGCCCGCGGGGACTTGAACCCCGGGCCTCCGCCGTGTGAGGGCGGCGTCCTAACCAAGCTAGACGACGGGCCCTCTATACTGGATAATAATTATGCTGGGTTTTATAAATGGTTTAGCCGCCTTAATCAACGTCAACTCTATAGTGGGACAATATATTTTATACTCTACGTGCTATTGAGTATATAAATGGTGGCTTCAAGATGTGTAGACTCCTAGCAGCCAGGTTCACTGGTGAAAAAATAGAGTTGGCCGGTGAAGTCTTAAATGCGTTTGTCGAGAGCAGTAGACGTGACCCCTATCTAGAAAGGGTGAGCGGCAACAGGTACAGTGCCCATGATGATGGATGGGGTGTAGCCGTGGTTGGCTACGGGGATAGCCCCAGTGTAATCTATCATAGAATGATTGAGCCAATATATTTCGAGAATAGCCTGCGAGTCCTGGATTTAATCAATAAGAGGATACAAAGGTATAAAGAAGTATATCTACTAATACACTCACGTAAGTCCTCTAGAAACGAGCCCTACGGGCTTGAGTACACTCATCCATTCATAAGGCTCATGGAGAATGGCGCCTTATGGTTCGCGCATAATGGTGGAGCTAAGAAGGAGGAGCTCGCCAGAGAACTAGGGGTTTACCCCTGGATAAGAGTTGACTCCGAGTTACTGGGCTACTACATCATGGGTAATATAGGGGATTGCTTAAGCATCAATGACGATCTTGATGAATGCGTTAGAGACGCGTATGTTAAGGGGTTAAAGTATATACCAGAAAACTCAGGGTATAACACCGGCTTACTCGCATTAACCTCGAGGAATACATCCCTCTATATATCCCACAAAGTTGCCGGAAATCCATCACAGGCTCTCCTGGATTACTATAAGATAGTGGCATATACGTCTAATGAAGCCGTTATAGCGGGCTCTATAACCATTAAAGAATATCTACCAAGCAAAGTGTCCGAGCAATTTAAAACATGGTTCCTCGAGCCCGGCTTATACAGTATAAGAGGGAAGGAGATATCGTTGATCACGAAGCTTTAAGCTAGTGAAAACTTTATGCGTGATTATTAATGACATGTAGCAAGATTGTGAAAGTGGGATTCATAGTTAACCCTATCGCGGGAATGGGTGGCAGAGTAGGGTTAAAGGGAACTGATGGAGAAGCATACAAGATAGCGCTGGAGAGAGGTGCACAACCCGTTTCGCCTCAGAGAGCCATAGAGTTCCTTAACGCATTACGTAATGAATGCTTCGAGATATACACGGCTCCAGGCCTTATGGGTGAGGAAGAGGTCTCCAAGAGCATACATGCAGGTAAACTGGCTAGGGTTATTAATGGAGTGGGTAACAGGGAGACCACGAGGGAGGATACTATTCTAATAGCCAGGAAAATGAAGGGCCTTGTTGATATACTTGTATTCGTAGGCGGTGATGGAACAGCACGAGATATCTATACTGCCATAGGTATGGAGCTACCTGTTATAGCTGTACCGAGCGGCGTGAAGATGTATAGTAGCATATTTGCTTTAAACCCGTATGCTGCAGCCGACCTACTCGCTAAATTCATCAATGGGGAAACAATCATCGTTGAACGCGAGGTTCTCGATATAGATGAAGAGGCTTTCAGACAGGACAAGATAGCTATCCGGGCCTACGGGTACTTGAAGACACCTGTATACCCAGGGCTTATACAGGCTGGTAAAAGCATTTATAGTGGGATTGATGAGGAGTTAAATAAGGAATCAATAGCTGAATACATAGTAGAAATCATGGATCCCTATACCCCGTATATCCTGGGACCTGGCTCCACTGTTAAGGCTATATGTGTAAAACTGGGTTTAACCTGCACGCTGTTAGGCGTAGATGTCATTCTAGGCGGCAGAATACTTGTGAAGGATGCCTGGGAGAATCAATTACTAGACGTCTTGAAGAATTATAGCGGTGTTAAACTAGTAGTCACCCCTATCGGGGGGCAGGGCTTTATTTTCGGGAGGGGTAATCAACAATTATCTCCTAAAGTGCTTTCATTAATAGATAGAGATAACATAATTATTGTCGCCACAGAATCCAAGATACGAGAGCTTAGAGAGCTATACGTGGATACAGGTGATCCAGCCGTAGATAAAATGCTCGAGGGTTACTACAGGGTTCTCATCGACTATGGTAGATACCGTGTGATAAGGGTTACATCCTACACTCATTGATCCAGGATAATTAAATTAATCTTTATAGCTAATATTCATAATAGTGGTTGAAATGTCCGGCCTAAGGGACTTAATTGAAGAGGCCTTATCGATTTCCCGTGACCCAGGGAAGCTGGCCGATCTAATTAATACTTCCACAACTATCCTGGAAATAGATGGAAGCGTGTTTAAAGTACATAGACCTGGTGTAGTAGAGTTCCTAGAAGCCCCCAGTATATCCTTCGTTGGTGATATACATGGCGATTTCTACTCTCTCATCGCGGTGTTAGAGAACGTGTTTCCAAGAATAATTGATAATGGTGTCGCGGTCTTTCTAGGCGATTATATTGATAGAGGATATCTACAGGTAGAGTCTATAACACTTCTTCTATTACTGAAGAAGCTCTACCCGGATAAAGTAGTATTACTGAGGGGTAATCATGAGCCACCCGAGTTCCTGAAGCCCTATCCCCATGATTTCCCAGATATCCTCATCAAATACTTCGGTGGAGAGGGGCATACACTATACAGGTTATTCCTTAAATTATTCTCGAAGCTGCCACTCATTGCTTACAGGAGAAGAGGTTTTATCGCTGTACATGGGGGTCCACCATTAAGGTGTATCAGAAGCACTGTAATCGAGGACGCGTTCGAGATAGGCTCACAGGCTTTCTCAGCTGAGACAATAGAATCAGTACTCTGGAGCGATCCAGTGGAGCTAGGTATAGACGTGATTCCATCGCCCCGTGGTGCTGGATACCTCTATGGTTCAAGATTCACGGAGAAAGCACTTAGCTTAATTGGAGACGGAGTTATAATCCGGAGCCATGAGTATGTTGACGGCTATAGGGAGGCACATAATGGGCGCGTCATCACAGTGTTCTCCGCACCACTTGTCTACGAGCTTAGATACGCCGGTGTACTAGTCTACTCAGAGACAGAGGGGAGGGGCCATCTCGAGAGGATTCTTATAGAACCCGTACAGCCAGGTCGTTATTAAAGTATTTAATACACGTTAATCAATTAGTCTCTCGTGATGACGTGGGTGAATATAGTGGCTAGAAGGAACAGTAGCGATGAAATGGCTGAGATAATTGAGAGAGTAGTTGGCGACATTATCGATGAACTCATAGAGAAATACTATAGTGATAAAGTAGATCAATATGTGGAGTACGAGGAATTACTAGTGAGGATAGCAAACGAGATCTCGCGCATAGTCTTCAAGGGGAAGGCTACTCCAGCTGAGATCGAAAGCTACCTCTATAAACTACGCGAGAAGAGGGGATATGCTAAATTAATACTAAGCTACCTAATAGGTAAGACACTTGAATTAAGGGAGGAAGTAGAAGGCTATACAGCAATATCTGACAAAGCATAGTTTACCCGGAGGGGTGTTTGATATACCTAGAGGCAAAGGTGGTCAGCGTAAAAACAGCAGGAGAAAAGATAAAGGGGAATCAACTCCTGCGAAAACAGTCGTTGACGGTGGAAACCGTTCTAGACCCAAGAAGGCTAAAAACTCCTTTGACACCGGTAAAATAGTTGACGAAGTACTTGATCAAGCATATATCTACCTAGGCTTAAGTGAGCTGGATATCGATGAGAAAATAGCTAAGTCCGTGGCGAGGGAGGTAGTTGAAGCAGTTGTCTCCGGTTACTCGAGCAGACCCAGTCCTGATTCAGTATTGAAGAGGATTCAGCGTAACAGGGAACTGGTTAACGAGTATATAGCTGGGAAAATCCTTGAGTCAATCGAGAAACCTGGACCACTTACACTTGAATTCCTTATAGCTAATGGTGGTAGAGCAGTGATTAAGGATGTATCTAGGCTCTACAAGTTAGCGGTGGAATATAATAAACCAGAGTTAATCATAACGCTTCAGAGCCTATGGAATAAGTATGGCCCTAAAGAAATGTTGAAGTGCCCGAGGTGTGGTTTTAACGGTATCTCGCCAGAGTATTCTTGCGTAGTCTGCGGAGCCACCGTCTCGGAAAAGTATATTAGAGATAGTATAGGCTTCAGCGATAAATTCAACGCATACTTAAAGACAGCCAGTGTGGCGGAGCTACGTGAAGTATTACAGTTAGGCTTCATCCTGGTCGACTCGCTGAGAGTATATGCCCCGAAGAGCCCTGAGGCTAGAGGCAGGGTTCTCTACCCTATTAGGTTAACCCGTGCCGAGATCAACTCAATTATTGAGGAAATAAACAGCAGGGATGTAAGAATATAGGTTGAATACCCGGCTAGATACGTAGGCTAATGTTTAATTCTCTAAACACTTGCCTCAATCCTCTTCTCAGAACCTGTAGATTCAAGTCCGCCGTGCTTAGACTCCCATAGTGTTCAAAGACTCTTTTACCCATGTAATAGACCTCCACGTAGGGAATCCCCCTAGGTGTCTCCACGAGCTCCGGATACTCGGTCATGTTTATTCTGCAAAAGAGTATCCTTGAATCACCATCTTCCTCAAGGCTTTTTACAGCTGCCGTCAGGTTTTCTGAGTCCCTATTGTTTGGAATGTAATACTCTATGAATACGACTTCATTCCCGATTATGGCACGGGTAAGCTCTTCTCTTGAACGTAGTTCATACATCCTGGCTTACTGCCCTCATGAATTGTTTTTGTTTTTATATGTTTTATAGTTGTTGATGTTGGTTTATATTGTTTGATGCTCTGTTCCTCTGGTATAATTATTGCGTATACTTTTTTACCGTGGAGCTCCTTTACTTTATCTCTATTTTCTCTGCCTATCTGGTATAACGCGTAGTAGTCCCCTATACTTGATAACACTGCATTTAACAACATGTTCCGAGGGCAGCGATGAGAAGATAATAGAATTCCTGAAGCTATTCCGTGATGCAACACAGATTGTTGTAAATAGGATTTGGAGTCTAGATACAATACCATCAATGAAAACACTACACAAGATGTTCTACAAGGAGCTTAGGGTATATGGTTTTAGAGCCCACCACGCTAAGCATGTATACAGCTATGCTAGAGCAATTGTTAAATCTGCTAGGAAGAGGAATAGTAAGAAACCTATTCTAAGGAAGTTAACCGCTAGGATAGACAGGTACGATTACAAACTGGATCTAGAGAGTAGAACCCTTATACTGAAACTCCATAACGGCTATGATGCAAGGCTAAGCTGTTGATGCCTAGGGATAAACCCAAGAGGGATGCAGGGGAACAGGGATGAAGGGATGAAACAAGCTTATATAAACCTATATGAGACCTGAACCCCTCCGATCCGTGTAATCTCATACTCTCAAAATTATTCGTATTGTTTCCCATGGGTATTATATTTTATTATGTTGCGGCAGGGTTCAATGAGATCGATTAAAATAGTTATGATAGAAAAGTTTATATAGAAGTCCTTTCATGAAATACCACTGGATTCTACCATGATGTAGGTGGAGAGTTATGGCGCTATATGGCGTACCTGTATTGGTATTGAAGGAGGGAACACGTAGAACCGTTGGTAGAGATGCTCTAAGAGCGAACATAGCTGCTGCAAGAGCCCTTGCAGAGGTATTGAGAACCAGTCTAGGCCCCAGGGGACTGGATAAAATGCTTGTAGACAGCTTCGGGGATGTCACTGTTACAAACGATGGTGCCACAATAGTTAAGGAGATGGAGGTCCAGCACCCAGCTGCAAAACTACTCGTGGAGGTCGCTAAGGCCCAGGATGCTGAGGTAGGTGATGGTACAACAAGCGCTGTAGTGCTCGCGGGGACACTTCTAGCCAAGGCTGAGGAGCTTCTCGACCAAAACATCCATCCAAGCATAATAATAGAGGGCTACACCAAGGCCATGAAGGAGGCTTTAAGGCTACTGGACGAGATCAGTGTTAAAGTAAACCCGAGAGATAAAGATATGCTTAGGAGAATAGTTAACACCACTATCTCAAGCAAGTACATTGGTGGAGACATTATATCGAAGAAGATAGCTGAGATAGCTATAGATGCGGCCCTAGCAGTAGCCGAGCCCAAGCCTGATGGAACATATGATTTCAGAGTCGATGATGTAAAGATAGAGAAAAAGAAGGGTGGAAACGTCCTGGATACCCAGCTGGTTTACGGCATCGTGTTGGATAAGGAGGTTGTCCACCCGGGCATGCCTAGGAGAGTTG
>NZ_JBMFMW010000051.1:0-8919 GCF_049970475.1 Desulfurococcus sp. | reverse complement strand
CCGGACAGAGCGGGGGAATAAGAAATAAGGGGGTGAAGCAGGCAATTACAGGTATCCACCAGACCCGAACCCCTCACCTTAGACACTATTTATTTTCTTCGTCACGCGAAGTTAACCCGTTATCGTGAGGCCAGCTATATACCTGAGACTCTCTAACTCTATTGGATGAAGCCTGGCAGCGATGATTAGTGAATGAGGGGGAGGAGGATAACTATATCTTTTTAACTCGACAAGCCTCCCAGCCCTAATTACCTCACTACTCCATCCAAGCCTAGCCACGCCAATGCTTATTTGATTCATTAATTGTCGTTTCTCGTCGAGCTCCGTAAGTATATCTATAGCCTCTGGAATACTCATCGCTAACCCCTCCTCTAACCTGAGATCGAGCAGTACGAGTGTATGGAGGTTTCTACCTAGATTATCATATATGGTTTCGATAACACTGTATGGTTTAAAGCTGTCAGGATATACTAGGGTGACTATTTTACCGAACCTATATGCTTGGAGGCCGATCCTGCTGTGAACTAGGTTCACCACCGATATACCGGTTACAACCTTAACGCTTACATTGCTCTTTAATGCTTCAACCCTAATAGCGTCATGTGTTGTTGCTGTAAATGGATCTCCGGCACAGAGTATCGCGATATTACCCTCCTTAGCCTCTTCTACTATTCTATTAATACCCTCCCCTTCTAAGTCCCTTCTTTTAGCAAACACTATCTCAGCTGATGGATTGACATCTCTAAGCCAGTTGAAGCCGTCCTCATACATTGATGTATAGGTGTCAACATATATCTTTTCAGCACTCTTCAAAGACTCCAATGCTTCCTGAGTTAAATGTCTGCGTGAATAACCAGCACCAATGAAGATAAGCAAGGGGGACACCAGCCCTACACTGTAAAACTACATATGGAAGATCTAAATAAAAATGCCTTCTACTATTGTTTTATTTTCATGCTGGTTTGTAGCTTTTTCAGAATGCTTTATGGATTTTCTGCTACATATCTATTTTGAGAGCGATACAGTGAACTCTATTAGTAGTTGCTAATGGAAGAATACTACTCGATGAAGCCAACTCATTTGCCCGGGAAGGGCAGGTTCCCGGAAAACGGGTAATAAGGCAGGCGGCAACATCAACCGAATATGAACCATAATGATCAAAAACCCTTTGGAAAAGGATCAGGATAGATTTAAAAATATCTAGAAGCCCCTATACATGTTCCTGGGGGCACCACATACAGGACATCTCTCTGGGGGTTCCTCACCAATGTACGTGTGACCGCAGACCGGGCAGATCCATACCTTGCCCTTTATAGGCATATCCCTGCCTTGATCCATGTATTCCTTTGCCTCCCTATATAGTTTTGCATGTATCTTCTCAGCTTCTAACGCGAATCTGAAGCTTTTCTCAGCCTCGCTAACTCCCTGGTATCTTGCCGCCTCGAGATACACTGGGTACATCTCGTTTACCTCGAATTCCTCACCCCTGATAGCTAGCTCCAGGTTTTTACTGGTTGAGCCAGGACCGATAGGGGTTCCGGCTGATACAGTTTCATCAGTGTTGTACTCCCTTAGTACATTATAGTGGTTTCTAGCATGAACCTGTTCAGCGAACGCTATTGCTTTAAATAATCTAGCTACATTAGGAAAGCCCTCTTTCTCTGCTATCTCAGCAAATACCAGGTATCTCATATGAGCCATTGATTCTCCGCCAAAAGGCGTTTAATAGTAACTGCTTGGTCATGGCCTTTAGTTCACTCATTTCACTCACCATTTATTATTTACAACTTTAATACTTAAAAATTTTCTTCCCCACCTAGTAATACTTCTTCAAACATGTTTTAAACATTATTTAAAAATCTCACCAGAATATTTTAAGAATTTAGAGGGCTAAATTGATATGCTCGAGTTAAAATCAAGCCTCTTTGAGAAAATAGTCAAGAGAGAAGATAATACATTACACTTTAAAACTTATCTAGCTGGGGAATGGGTTGAGACAGAGGAATACTTCGACGTCTACACGCCTATAGATAACTCGTTAATAGCCAAAGTAGCTAAGGCTTCTTGGAATACCATGGATCCGGTACTCGAGCTCATTTATTCCAGAGGGCGGTGGAGGGTAAGGGACACACCCGGATGGAAGAGGCTTAAAATACTTGAGAAACTAGCCATCCTATTAGAGGAGCATAGAAGCGACATAGTCAACACGCTTATCATTAACTCGGGCAAAACAAGGAAGCAGGCTGAAGGGGAAGTCAATGCTTCAATAGAAAGAGTCAGGGCGGCATCACTAGATGTTAGAAAAATATTTGGAGAATACATGCCGGGGGACTGGGATGAAACAACAACTGAGACAGAGGCGGTGGTGCGCCGAGAGCCCTATGGAGTAGTGCTCGCCGTGGTACCATTCAACTATCCATTATTCGACACAGTGTCTAAAATCGTTTATAGCTTTGCAAGCGGTAACGCTATCATCATTAAGCCACCTTCAGCCGATCCAATACCAGTCCTCCTATTAGGTAGGCTACTGGAGGAGGCTGGGTTCCCGCGTGAGGGATTGGCCATAGCAACAATACCAGGCCGGGAGAGCTCGAGGCTTGTTTCGGATAGAAGGATTTCAGTAATAAGTTTCACAGGTAGTAGTGAAACCGGTAAGAAGATATTAGAGACGGCTGGAATCAAGCAATTCGTAATGGAGCTGGGAGGCGGGGATCCAGCCATAGTACTTCCAGATGCTGATCTCGATGATACAGCAGTCAAAATAGCTACTGGGATATATAGTTATGCGGGTCAGAGATGCGATGCAATAAGATTAATCCTCGTTCATGAGAAGATATATGATAAACTAAAGGATAGAATAGTTGGGGAACTTTCTAAGATACGTGTCGGCGATCCACGCAGAGAAGATGTTGACATGGGGCCCTTAATAGATGGGGCAACCGTTAAGCTATTAATGGAGGCTATTGAAGACGCTGTCAAGAAAGGTGGGAGAGTACTCTACGGGGGGAGAAGCCTCGGCGGAAACTACGTCGAACCAACACTGATAGAGTTCCCCGATAAGGAGAGGATTAAGGAGATAAAGCTATATCATGAGGAGGTCTTTGCACCAGTGGCAATTATAACTAGTTACAGGGATCTAAATGAAGCAGTAGACCTCGCGAACGGGAGAAGATACGGACTCGATGCAGCAATATTTGGACATGATATAGAATCCATTAGAAAGCTAATAAGACTTCTCGAATTCGGAGCCATATACGTAAATGATATGCCACGCCACGGCATAGGGTACTATCCTTATGGTGGTAGAAAGGACTCAGGCATAGGAAGAGAGGGCATAGGGTACTCTATAGAGTATGTTACAGCATATAAAACCATTATATATAATTATAGAGGAAAGGGTGTCTGGAAATATACCCTCTAAACCCGTTTTTTAGAGAATGACCCTCCACCACACATGATCCTGTAAATATTATGCTCATATTATGCTTACATGGAAAACATTAATGCTTAAACCACCGAGAATGATGTGTTACAAGGATCAACATATAGATCAGGTATGCATTATATATGATGGTTATCAATACAGCCGATATACTCCTCCCGTTATTGAGGATGCTGAATAAAGTATAGAAGGCAGGGGAGCTACGTATATAAATAATGAACTTATATATAATAGAGTCTATACCGACACTTAATGCAATGAGTTGCTCTGCTGAAACCCAGTTTGAATCCTCCACTATTAATATATCATCACCCACGACTGCAGCAGTAAACTCTATGAAGAAGCCAGCTATAAGCCCTATGAGTAGTGGGATGAATATGTAGAGGGATAGTAGTTTACTCGACAACCTCGGGAAATAACTCGATAAATATATCGTGATAAACAGAGAAGCCCAGAGATAGTAGTTGACATTCCCGACTTTATTAAGTAAAAGCAGTAGTATTGATGTAGCAGTAAAATATATTAGCAGCATGTCGGGATCCTGAGGAGCCCCTTTACGATAGAAATCAACGTATACTATTAGTAATGCCAGTGTAAACGGTATTATCCATACCCAAGTAAGCCATGAAGGGAGTGAAGCCAGGTTGAACCAGCTCAGGTAAACCGGGAGGGCCCAGAGGCTATATTGCTGGGGGTAACGGGAGCCATGGAACAATACTACTTTATTAATAAACCCCCAGGGATCATATATGAGGAAAGGCAGGGTAAATAACGAAGTCGTCAAGACAGCTGCCCCTATTGATTTAGCCATATTTCTATAGTCCCTCCGGGCAAGCAGTATTAATGGTATAAATAGAAAGAACACCGCTAGTAACTGCTTTATAAGCGCTGAAAGCACTATCATTATGGTTGACCTCACATACCTCCCCTCGGTTAAGTATATGAAGCCCATGAGCAGGAATAATACTGCTACCATGTCGAATTGAAAACTAGCTATTATAGCGTACCCAATGTAGTTCAAGAGCCATAGATTGCCGGCTGAACTTCCATATCTCCTCCTCAAGATGAAGTATATACAGTTGAATGCCATGATTAAGGGAAGCTTATCTATTAGCTTAACAGCGAGATTACCACCTATGCTAGAAGCTATGAGGTGGGTTGAAATAAATAGGTATACCGCTAATGGTGGATAAGCAACTTTAGCCCTAAACGGCCCGCTATATATTTCTAGTAACCTGCCTTCCTTAAAGTAGTCGAACCAGTAGTTTATAAAGTACCTTACATCATAGTAGTTCCAGCCGGATACAGCTAATACAAACACTACTATGTTAGCTACTATTATTCTCCATTCACGCCTGAGAAAGCTAGTGTTAAAGCCCGTCTTCACATTAGAGGCACCGCCGAATACTATTACTCAATAATGCTAGGAAAAACAATAAAATGTTTTACCTGTGTTTCCAATACTTGAAACGCGAAGGGTGCACGAATTGACACCGTTACAGGACACAGTATATGTTAAATTAGGAGGCAGCTTCATAACCATAAAAGACAAGCCTGTCACACTCAGGAGGGAATCCCTCGATGCTGTGACAGAGATCTTAAGGCAAGTATATGGTAGGGTAAAACTTATACTAGGGAATGGAGGGGGAAGCTTCGCTCACTATGCTGTGAGAAAGTATTGTGGAGACGGACGAATCGATTGTGTTGTGAAATGTCACCAGGCAACAAGGTTATTGAATAGGATAATCACAGATCACCTTGTCGAGGCCGGTATACCTGTATCAAGTATTCAAACAAGTGCGGTGATCACGGTAAGCCAGGATGGGGAATTCAAGGTTTTCTCGGAACCGGTGTACAATTTTATCTCGGCTGGACTCATACCGCTTCTATACGGGGAATGCATACCATGGAGCAATGGATACCATGTGGTATCCACTGAGAAAGTATTCGAATTACTTGCAGAAAGCATTAAACCAGCACGCATTGTGCTTTTAACAGATGTTAAAGGAGTATATACTTGTAACCCTTCCAGGTGTAGTGATCCGGTTTTAATTAAATCTATAAATAAGAATAATATCAGTCAAGTCCTTGAGCAACTTAGCAAAGAGAAGAATAATGATGCAACGGGTGGGATATATAGTAAGGTGAAATCGATGCATGAGTTATCTGAGAGACTAGGGGTTAGAGTGATCATAGCGTCCGGCTTCAGTAGGCAGGACGTTGTTAACGCTATTCTACATGGAGATATCTCCGAGGGTACTATAATAGAGCCATAGCTTCAACATCAGAAGCCTGGTGTATGTCATCGCCAAAGCGGCTACACGCTTTTAACCATCATCATCGATTAATACTACATGGCAAACTCGTTTAAATACCTGGTTTATTAATTGGAGACTTTCACCCTGATATAATGTTTTTCAACGTTATCCTGAGGGGAATCGATAAAGGAACTGGAACAGTAATATCACTAGCCCTAGGATTTAAATGTCTTTAACAAGGGCATAATGATAAAGGGGTTTAAATGTGGATCGATAAAATAAGCAACGTGCTAAACGGGTTCTTTACGGTCTTAAGCGGTATAAATGGTGTGGGGGTATGGTTATTTCTAATAGGGTTCACCATACTAATGATTATTGGTCTATCAATAGCTATAACTATACTCATTAGGGCGGTAAAAGAGATACCGAACCTCACTGTGAGTCAGTTTATCAAGCTAACAGTGATAACGGCCATAGTATTAATGATTATAGGTATATTTATCCCGTGAAAAAATCATGGTTTTCTCGGGAACACCCTGAATCCAGGATACCTCGGCTTTTCCAATTCCTCGGCTATCTCTAGTAGCCTATTATATTTAGCAGTTCTCTCCCCTCTACCCGGTGCACCAGTCTTAATTAGTCCAGTGGATAATCCAACAGCTATATCAGCTATACTGGTGTCCTCTGTTTCACCACTCCTATGACTGATTATTGCCTTATACCTGTTTTCATGTGCCATCCTAACTACTTCAATGGTTTCGCTCAGGGTTCCAACCTGATTGACCTTAACTAATACGGCGTTTCCAGCATTGCTCTCGATACCCTTAGAGAGCCTGGCAGGGTTTGTTGTAAATAAGTCATCTCCAACTATCAGGATCTTATCCCCAAGTCTTCTACGCATTTCAGCGAATCCCTCGAAGTCCTCCTCGTATAACGGGTCCTCTATACTTACTATCGGGTAGTCCCCTACTAGTTTCTCGTATAATTCAAGCATTTCATTCCTACCTAACTCCCTTCCTTCAATGACGTATACTCCCTTATCCTCTCTATAAAATTGAGAGCTGGCTGCATCAAGTGCTATCGCTATCTCTCCACCCGGCTCATACCCAGCCTTCTTTACCGCTTCAACTAAGAGATCTAGTGCATCACGTATCTTCTCGAGGGGAGGAGCATACCCGCCTTCATCACCAACATTAACTGCTGAAGGACCATACTTGTTCTTTAAGACTATTTTTAATTCATGGTATACCTCGACAGCCGCCCTTATGGCGTCGTGGAAGCTGTTGAAGCCGGCGGGAACAATCATAAATTCTTGGAAATCTAGCTTGTTCCCAGCGTGTACCCCGCCATTAATTATATTTAGAAGCGGTACCGGGAGTAATTCCGCTGTCCTACCACCTAGATAGTAGTATAGGGGCACACCCATGGTTGATGCCGCAGCCTTGGCTACAGCGAGGCTTGTCGCCACAATAGCGTTTCCACCAAGCCTGGCCTTATTAGGGGTACCATCTATCTCAATTAGTTTACCATCTACCTCGTATTGATGCCTTGAGTTCAAGCCTATTATGGTGGGGGCAATTACTTTGTTAACGTTTTCCACAGCTTTCGAGACACCTTTACCCTTGAACTCTTTTCCACCATCCCTTAATTCCACGGCTTCATGCTTGCCGGTGGATGCACCGCTGGGGGCGTTAGCTACCCCTATTCCAAGACCCTCTGTTACTACTCTGACCTGGACTGTTGGATTACCCCTGCTATCCAGTATCATCCTGGCTTTTACATCTTTTATTACATATGCATCATCATATATTTCTAGATACATTCCAGGCACACCCATGGTGGTAATTAACATGGAGGAGTTATTATGGTTATTGCTTCTAGTAAATATTACTGCATCATATATACTATGGTGTATATTCACCCTTCGATTCTACGGGAAGATAAAAAACACATACTTATACCTGGCTTTCCCACTAGCAATACTATCCATAGTGCTGGTTTTTAAAACCAATAACTATTATATCCTACTGCCCACCTTGCTCACAACATTGATATTGTACATTATATTGGCGAGGAATAAGGGTAGAAAAATTATTTTAGCACCTTTACCACTAATTATAGCAATACTGTTAACAATGGAGGGATAGTATACCATGAGTAAGCAGCCACAGTTGAAATGCCCTAAATGCGGTAGTAACGAGGTGGATGTTGAGAAAACATGGCAACTCACATCCCCCTTACCGGATACCCAGGGCAGGATCACTATAACAATTATGGGTGTAGTTAAGTGTAGAAGATGCGGGTATAAATGGAGAGGGGTTGTTAGCAAGTTAAAGGTTGGTGGTGGAAAAGTAGAGATAGAGGGGGAGAAGATGAGTAAAGTAATTGAGGGCGGAGAGGAGCCGAGACCGCCTAAGGAAATCATACTGGATATCGACGACATTATGAATGAGGAGTAATAGTAATGAATTTAAGCTATAGCAGGATACTATATTATACGACAGTAATAGTATTCACAGCAATGCTCTTAACCCTGATCGCCTTGGTTGCTCTACCAATAATCCTGAACGGCTTCTCTCCCTTGGCCGTAGTAAAAGGATATAGCATGCTTCCAACACTAAGGGAGGGAGACATAGTTATCGTGCAAAAAGCGACTCCGGAGGCTATAAGACCCGGCGACGTGATAATATATAGTACTGGGGGAAAGCTCATAATACATAGGGTAATAAAAGTAGTAATCAGGAATGGAGAATACTATTATGTTACCAAGGGAGACAATAATTCACTACCGGACTTTATGTATTTCGAAAACAACATAGGAATACCATATAATAGGGTACTTGGAAAAGTAGTAAGCATCAACGATTATATAGTTAAAATACCTTATCTAGGGTACCTCGCCTTATTTCTTAAAGGAGGTTAAACCCGGCGGGAGCTATAGGGAATGTGGCCCAAACCTCCTGCTCCAAAGGAAACCCCGCCCATCAATGCATGGAGGAGATCGGGGTGAAGGAAGAAAAGAATAAAATATATCAAAGTTCAGCTAGGCTGGCTGGGCTGGACAATGGTTTGATACTAATAGAGAAATCACACTGATCCATTCTAGAACAAGCTTGGAATTCTAAAGCTTTTAAAAGGAATGCTATGATATTATAATGAATGCGTGCCGCCGTAGTATAGCCCGGTCAAGTATGCGGGCCTTTCGAGCCCGTGACCCGG